>NZ_JBMDKA010000040.1:0-44662 GCF_057809475.1 Flavobacterium sp. FG19
AAAGAAAGCGTCTTTTAAAAAAAACCTTAGCGTCTTAGCGCCTTCGTGGCAAAAAAAATAGCGCCTTAGCATCTAAAAAACTTAAAAAATAATCAGGTGTTTTCACGGGCTTTCAAAGCCCTCCATTTACTTATATTTGAAACGATCATGAAAGAAAGAATACTCCAAAAATTAAAAGAAACCGAAACCCAAAAAAACGTAGAAATACTTCTGGCCGTAGAATCCGGAAGCCGTGCCTGGGGATTTGCTTCTCCCGACAGTGATTACGATATCCGGTTTATCTACAAACATAAACCCGAGTATTATTTGTCGCTTTGGGAAAAACCGGACGTAATAGAATTCATGACCGAAGACGATCTTGACGGTTCCGGCTGGGATTTACGGAAATCTATAAAATTATTAGCAAAATCTAACGCACCTTTGATCGAGTGGTTGTTTTCGCCGGTAGTGTATTATGAAAACGGGAATTTTGCCAGCCAAATGCGTGAGATAGCCGCAGAATGTTTTTCGCCTGTGGCGGTTTTACACCATTATCTGGGAACGACAAAGAATTTTATGGAAGTCTGCGAAATGCCCGAAGTAAAACTAAAAAGTTATTTCTACGCCTTACGCACCGCATTGGCCGGAAAATGGATTATAGAAAACAACAGCTTTCCGCCCGTTGCCTTTGCCGACTTATTACCCATAGCACCGCAAAACGTACAGGAAAAAATACTGGAATTACAACAAATAAAAGCCAGCCAGGACGAAAAGTATTTACACCCAAAAGAAACTTTAATAGCGGAGTTTTTACAGGAAACGGTACAATTTAATCAGGAAAATGCGGGTAAACTGGGAAGCGGGAAGAAGATGAATGAGGAATTGGATTTGTTTTTTAGAGTAGAAATTATGAAATAGATAATTATGGCAGGATACACAGTTACTCACATAGAAAAAATAGAAGAGCATATTACTTTTATTAGGATAAATCCAATAGATATAGAATTGACTTTGAAAGAGGTTTTTCAATCTTTATCTGATTTGAGTTGGTTAAGTCAATTTGATAAAGAGTATGTCATACAAGGTGGCTTTAAAGTGAGAGCTGATGCAACAATAAAATATATTGCAAAGAAAATTATTAAAAAAGATGATGAAAAAATAACAAGTAGTTCTGCAGAGTATGTAGTTTCGGAACTTGCTAGAAAATCTATCGTAGATGAATTAGGATATTTAAATATCCCTTTAGCAGAGTTGATAAAAATAAAAGATGTTGGTAATCATGGATTTGATTTTTACAGTAAAAACAAAAATATGATTTTAATTTTCGGTGAATCAAAATATCTGGCAGATAAGAATGCTTATGGTAAAGCTCTAAAGGGAATTATTGATTTTATAAGTGATAATCAAGATCTATCGGACATGATTGATATTGATAAATTCTGTTGCGATAAATCCAGAGAAAATTTTTCTAATGGAAAAAAAGCATTTGCAGCAGCTTTCTCTTCAAAAAATAATCCTACAGAAAATTTAATTAATAATATTAAGAAAAATAAAGAATTTATTGAGTTAAAAAAATTTAGTGAAATAATTTGTATAGCTGTTGATATATGAAAGATTTAATTAAAAATATCATTGAAAATAAAAATATTGATAAAATATTTTCATATGTAATTAATAGGATCTATAAAAACGGACCAGTAGAAATTACAGATATGGAAATCATATCATATTTGTCATTATATCAATCTGAAAAATTTGAGTTGTATAAAAATTCAATTTTAAATTATATGAGCGTCTTTTATAAAAACGTTCCTAGAGAAACTTTAAAAGAAGCTGTTTTTGGACAATATAAAAGATATTTACATAAACAGCATATTAAATATCTTAAACCCGACGAATATTTTACTCCAGTTCAGGCTGATATACTAAAAGGAATTGATAATAATAACTGCTTTAGTTTCTCTGCACCAACTAGTACAGGGAAATCATTTGTATTTATGAAAAAAATTATAGAATGTAAAAATGATGTTGTTGTAGTTGTTCCATCTAGAGCTTTGATTAATGAATATTATCTAAAATTATGTGATAGCATTAAGGATAAAACTATTAATATTCTAACTTTTGTAGATAAAATAAATACGAAAAGATCTAAGAAAAATGTTTTTGTAGTGACTCCTGAACGATGTCGTGATTTATTTAAGTATGTTGGAAAAGAAGAATTTATAGTTGATCTGTTTCTTTTTGATGAAGCACAATTAAGTAATGAAGAAGATAAAAGAGGTTTGTATTATGATAGTATTGTAAGAAGAGCTTATAAAAAATACCCAAATGCTAAATTTGTTTTTGCGCATCCTTTTGTTGAGAATCCAGATTCTCAAATTATAAAAAATAAATTCGATCAAAGTAAGTCGGACAATAAACCATATAATCAGAAAAATGTTGGTCAGATTTTTATTATAAAAGAAGGTAATGCATACTATCACTTTGGAATCGATAAAGAGATAATGGGAAACAGAAAAGTTAAGTGCGAATTTAATCCAATTGTAAAAGTTTTGGATGATGGTGGGAGTGTATTATTTTATGTTCCTAAAAGTAAAATTTATAACAAGAAAATACTTATTGATTTTAAAGAGTATATCGAATCTTGTAAAGTTATAAATAGTGATAGAATAGATTACTATATTAATGAACTAATGAAGATTACTGGAGGAAATATTAAAGAAGGTGAAAATTATTACTCCCAAATGATTTCCTTGTTAAAAAAAGGAATTGTAGTTCACCATGGTTCTATGCCCTTACAGACAAGAATATTAATTGAAGAGTTTACGAAAGAGGGACTTTGTAAGATATGTTTTGCTACTTCAACTCTTGAACAAGGAATTAATATGCCTTTCGATATTGTATTTGTAGACAGATTAGAAATAAAAGATTCATTAGCTTTAAAAAATTTAATTGGAAGGGCTGGGAGATCAACACTGTCAAATAAATTTGATTATGGAACAGTTGTTATTAGATCAAACATGAGTGGTTTTAGAAAGGTTATGTTAACACCTAATAGATTGGATACGGTTTCAAGTTTAGATAAAATTGAAGATAAAGATGATGACTACAATGATTTTAAATTGTCGATTGTTAATGGAACTTTTAATGATGAATATAATCTAACGCCTAAAGAAATAGAAAATATTGAAAAACCTAATACTAAAAGAATAATTTCAGATATTTTGAATTCAGTTTTTTTAGATGGAAAATTAGTTACGTTGGATCAAATTAATAAAGATTTAGAATTTAAACTGAACTTATATCTTTCCTTTAGAAGATTATATGAAACATTTCTTGATAGAGATTTAAATGATGCCGAAGCAGATGTTTTAAGTACAGCTATAAAAATAATGTTGTGGAGAATATATGGAAAAACATTTAAACAAATTTGTTGGTTTAGGTATTCTCACACTATAAATTCTCATTCGAAAGATAAAAATATTGGAGCAAACTATATAACAGGATTTCATGAATTACCTAATAAAAAATTATCTAGATATCCCTTGTATGGAGCATCAGATTTAATTAAAGATGTTGATTATGATCGTATAGTTTATGATACTTACGATTATATAGACAAGCTAATAGGATTTAAATTACAAGATAAATTTTATGCTTCTTTTATAAAATATTTTGAAAGTGAAGAAGACTTAAGAGCAAGAGAACTTGCAAATTATGTGAAATTTGGAACTAATGATAAAAAGGAAATTTGGATGTTACGTTATGGATTAACATTTGAAGATATTGAAGTACTAAATCCGCACATTGAAACAATAGATTCAGAAGAAATTGTGTTCAAGAAGTCAATTGACGATGTTCCAATAGAATTAAAGCAATCAATTATAAGATATATTTAAATTAAAAAAATATAAAATCTGTAAATTAATAACATTAGCTTTTTAATGAAATAGAAAGCGCAAACCCTTTTAAAAAAGAATTTGCGCTTTTCCAATTTTTATATAAAAAAGAAAAATCCCTTATTTCAGTTTCATCAATTTTTCTAAATATTCTGTTTTATCTTTTTCGGCCTGAACCAGACGTTCGTAAAGTTCAACGACTTTATCAAGAGGATTGAAAGTGCAATGATTATTAGTGTTATTTAAATAACCGTTATTCGCACTATTATCATAAAAGTTATTAAAGAAATTAAAAACAGATTCTTCTGTAAAATTTTCAATCGCTTCTACCGTCACGCCAAGTGCTTTGGCAATTTGTACCAGTTTTTCGAATTCAACTGTTTCGCTGGTTTCAATGCTTGAAATCGTCTGCTGGCTTGTACCAATAGCATCAGCAAGCGCTCCTTGTTTCATTCCGCGAAGTTCTCTAATTCGGCTGATGTTTCGGCCAATATTTCTGGGTCTGGTTTCTGTGCTCATAATTCAAAGGTATTTATTTTTTTTGATAAAAACAGCTATTCGTAAAATACAAGATCAATTGGTATTATACGGTTTTAGTTTTTTCTTAAAAATGTAAATATATTCTTTTTCTTACTTTAATAAATGGGTTTGGAGAGAATTTTTAATCAACGGGTTTTCTAACGAATTAAAAAGCAATTCTAAAATTTATATATCTTAGTAACCTAAATCATAAAGGAATGAACTGTAAAATAGCATTCAAAGAAAGAGCCGAAATAAGCATGGAACAGCTGGCAAAACAGAAACCCGTTACGCTGGAAAAGGCGAGAGCACAGGCAAAACGGCTGAGTGAAAAATAGTACTTCCAAACAAAAAAAGAATAGAATTTAAAATGACCATCCAGGACTTAAAAACCCAAAACCTGATCCTTTTTGAAGTTATTTCGGGAAGCAGGTCTTTTGGGCTCGATACCCCAACTTCTGATACCGATATTAAAGGGATTTATTATCTGCCAAAAGAAAAATTCTTCGGACTCGATTATATTCCGCAGATAAGTAATGCGACCAACGATGAGGTGTATTACGAAATTGGGCGTTTCGTAGAATTACTGCTAAAAAACAATCCCAATATACTCGAAATCCTGGCTTCGCCTGAGGATTGTATTTTGTACCGTCATCCGCTCATGGAGCATTTAAAAATAGAGGATTTTTTGTCTAAACTCTGTAAAGATTCTTTTGCGGGTTATGCCGTAACGCAGATCAAAAAGGCGAGGGGTTTAAACAAAAAAATCGTAAACCCAATGCCAAAGGAAAAGAAAAGTCTTTTGGATTTCTGTTATGTTTTAAAAGGTTATGAAACCGTTTCGCTATCTGTTTTTCTAAAAGAAAACAACCGGAATCAGGAACAAATAGGTTTGGTAAACCTGCCCAATTCCAAAGGAATGTTTGCGATGTTTTACGACGAGAACCAAACTTTGGGGTATAAAGGCATTATCCAGAAAGAAAGTTCTAATGAAGTTTCGGTTTCGTCGATCCCAAAAGGCGAAAATCCCGTGGGTTATTTATCCTGCAATCAGGAAGGCTATTCGAAATACTGTAAAGAATATACCGAATACTGGAACTGGATCGACAAACGCAACGAAGACCGTTACAACACCAACCAGAAACACGGAAAAAACTACGACAGCAAAAACATGATGCACACGATTCGGCTGCTGCAAACGGCCGAGCAGATTCTCTCCACCGGAAAATTAAATATAAGGGTTCCCAATCGGGAAGAATTATTGGATATTAAAGCCGGAAACAAAGAATACGATGCTTTACTCGAATTGGCCGACAGACTGATTGCTTCAATTGAAAGTCATTATGAAACTTCGGCCCTTCCCGAAAAACCAGACGAAGAAAAAGCTATTAAGACTTTGGTTGCTATTAGGGAAGAATTGTATGCATGAGTTTTTTTAAACACATAGTCCCGATAGCTATCGGGAATAGATTTTGTTTGTGTGTATAAGGCGTTTCACTTGTTTAAATAAACATAGCTGCTGCGGTTTTCTCTCGCAGATTATGCAGATTTTATTTGATAGAATCTGCGTTTATCTGCTTGGATCTTTTTAAATCTGCGTGAAAATCTTTTTTAAACACATAGAAACATAGGTTTTGTTTGTGTGTAAAAGGCGTTTCACTTGTTTAAATAAACATAGCTGTTGCGGTTTTCTCTCACAGATTACGCAGATATTGCAGATTTTATTTGATAGAATCTGTGTTTATCTGCTTAGATCTTTTTAAATCTGCGTGAAAATATTTTTTAAACAGATAGAAACATAGATTTTGTTTGTGTGTAGCAGGCGTTTCACTTGTTTAAATAAACATAGCTGTTGCGGTTTTTTTCACGCAGATCACGCAGATTATAGCAGATTTTATTTGATTGAATCAGCGTTTATCTGCTTAGATCTTTTTTAAATCTGCGTGAAATATTTTTAAACACATGGTTGTTGTTTTCTGTAGCTCGGATAAAATAGATTTGGTTTGAAATAAAAAATCCGCGTTTTCGCAAAGCGAATCCGTAAAATCCGCGTCCCAAAAAAGTTATGCAGTCGCAGAACCCATTTTGTCAGCCGGAGCCGTTTTGTCTTTTACCAGTTTTATGTAAATAAAATATTCGATAAAAGGAATCAGCAGGAAAAAGGCGAAGAAAAGCAGTTCGTGTTTCATGATTTCTTTATAGACATAATCTAAAACTGCTTGTATTTTATGGCCCATTTCGAGCTGGATCGATTCTTCGATTCTTTTGGGGTCTATCTTGTCGAGTTTCTTTAAAAGCGATTTTAAATCACTATACTTCATATGCTTAAAAGAAGCGATATCGGCCTTATCGTCGGCTACTTTCATAAAACCGTACATTACGGCACTGTACACTTCGCTTTCGTATTTCTGAAGCAGATACGTACTCGATGAATTTTTAAAATTATCAATCGTCTCCATTCCGGTATTGTTCTTTTTAATATAAAGATCCAGTGTTTTGGTCAGCGATTTACTGGCATCTTCGGTAGTATTGGACAATTCCTGAAGCAGGGACAGAAAAGCTTTTTTGTCCTGCTCGGAGGCAAAAGTATCTCCTACGGTTTTAGAATAAATACTGGTGGTAATGGTTTTGTTTTCATTAGTTAAAACCGAATGACCACCATAAAATAATCCCAGCATGGCAAAGAAATACAAACAAACAACTATAATATACGGAATCCAGAGTTTGGCAAACCAGTTATAGTACTTTTTGTCACGGGTAAAAAACTTCTTTTTGTACAAATACACATTCAGAACAATGCTGACAATAAGGCCTAAAAGAATAAATAAAACGGTCCAGAATATAAACCAGCCCAGATTGGGTAAAATAATATGTTTAGAAAATTCCCAGGCCTGATGCCAGTCAATGGAGTCAATATATTCTTTCATAGTTTATTTTTTTGAGCGATAAAAATATTAAAAATTGTGATTCAGAACGTAACCTTTCACAACTATAATTTCGGACATGATAAAATCAATAATAACGGGGCTTAAGACTTCTTTTCTGTTTTTGTTTAATTTTTGAAGGGGTTTTAAAAATTTTGTTTAAGTTTTTTATTACAAAATCGGGTATTTATACGCTGTTGTGTGATTTTTATTACTTCTACATTTGAATGATCTTGTCAAACGAATTGATGGTCAGTAATTTAGGTTTGTAAATGAAAACTTCTATTAAAGCGATACTGGTATTTTTGTTTTTATTCGGTACTTCTTTTTTGTTTTCTCAAAATGAGCGTTTAATCATTGGCAGAACAACAGGAAAACTGGTACTGGATAGCACTACGGTTATCAGGACTTTTGGTTTTGCCGATTCGCTTTCGGGACAGATTACGCTTCCGGGTTCTTCTGTAGATATGAAAACAGGAGACAGCCTGAAAATCGATTTCTGGAATATCTCACAGGGGAATCCGGTTTCTTTATACTGTAAGGATATTGAATTTATACAACGGGATAAGGAAAACGAAATTATGAAAGTAAAAGAACCGGTTCATCATATGGAACATGGTTTTTATTCGTTTCAGGCCCCAAAAGCAGGAACTTATTTGTATTACAGTCCGGAGAATTATCCCTTTAATCTTCAGGCCGGAATGTTTGGCGTTATTATCGTTCGTCCAAAAGATTCCCTTTTGGTAAAAGCGTCTCATGAAGTTTTATGGTGCAGTACCGAAATTGATCCTCTATGGCATACCGACACGATTATGGGGACCGAATACGACCCGTCTAATACAGCCGTAATTCTTCCCAAATACAAACCGCATTATTTCCTGATTAATGGCCAAATAATTACAAAAAATAAAGGCCTGCAGTCCCTTGCGAACAAAAACGAAGCCGTACTGCTGCGGCTGGTAAATGCCGGTTTGTACCGAAATGAAATTGATTTTCCTCTGGCGGTAAGACTTCAGCCGCTTGATGAAGAAAGTTTCGGGAAGTCTTTTTCAAAAGGAAATAAAATAAAGCTTCAGCCCGGAGAATGCCTTGAATTGTATGCTTTTTTGGGTTCTGCAGCCTTAAAGGAAAAAATTAGTTATCGTTTTATTGATCCCGTTTCAAAGAAGACCCGTTACAAAGCGGCTGTTCCTCTTTTTTATTAATATTTAAACTTATGCCCCATGAAAAAAATCTTTACCCTTATTATCATTATTCATTTTGCTTTTGCCTCTGCACAGACCAAACCCACTTTTACGGTTTTGGGAAGCGGCATTAACAAAGAAAGTGTAGCCAAAAACAAACGACTGGATATTTCCAAGATTAAAGTCGAAAACATTTCCAATGCACCTATTTATCTGGTTTGGGAAACGGTTTCGAATACTTTCCCGAAAGAGTGGGACTGTTCGATGTGCCAGCATGGTGCCTGTCAGATCGGGATTCCAAAAGGTTCCGCTTTTAGTAAACTCAATGCCGACCAGCAGGGATTTATTGCCATTCATGTTATTCCCGCCAACAGAAAAGGAACCGGAATCGTCAAATTTAAAATCTACGATAAAGCGAATCCTCATTATGCGCAGATTCTGACTTTTGAAGTCGAAGCGATTTAATACCAGTAACAAATCAATCTAAATATTAACCTAACACCAAAACAAAATGAAAAAAATTACCTTACTGCTCATTATTCTGACTACAGGTTTGTCCTTTTTTCAGAGCCATGCACAATACATTCGAAGAAATGCCTGCACACCCGAAGCCAAAGCCGATCTTGATGCCATGAACGCAGCTTTTAAAATAATGCGGACACTGGGCTGCGAAGACGGGCGCAGCTGGTATTATCAGGGAGCGATACATAATATCCCGGATGCGATTAACGGACCTAATAAGCTTTGTGCAAAATACCAGACGAGTAAAGACAAATTATGGGCCTGGGCAGACTGTACGCATAACGGAACGGCAAGTTCTTCTTTAAACTTTTTATTATGGCACAGATTGTATACCTGGCATTTGGAGAAAATTATTCGTGAATTATCAGGAAAAAAAGATTTTGCCCTGCCATACTGGAATTACGGAAGCACAGAAATTGCAGACAATATCATGGCAGCAGAAACAAGGGACAAATCCAGTTCGTTGTATGAAGCGGCAAGATACAGTATTCTAAATGCCGGACAGCCTATTTTACCAAATCAGGTAGAGGCCATTCAAAATGCACTTGGTGAATTACAAACAAATCCCAAATTTGCAGGCTCATTCGGATTTAGTAAAAAACTGGAAGGTTCTCCTCATGGTTTTATGCACAATCTTATAGGTGGTTTGTATGCCAGCCCAAAAGAAACCTATTACAACCAGATTTATCAGGACAATAGGTCCGGTTTGATGGCCAATGTAGATTCAGCAGGATTTGATCCTATTTTTTGGCTGCACCATGCTATGGTCGATCGTATCTGGACATCGTGGGATGCTTCCATTTACGGAGAGCGCCCAACTAAAAAAGAGCTTGAAGACAATCGCTGGCCGTATGAGTTTATTCAGCCAAATGGTGAAAGAATTACCTATACGATGGATCAGGTTTACGAAATTGTTTTTAATCCGGATTATAAATACGATACGCTGCTTTATGGTTCTACAGAGCCTGTTCTGGCTTCCAATGAAGCAAAAAGTAATAAATTAAAGAAAGCAGTTCCTTTTCAGGATAAAGAAAAAATAATCTGGGAAAAAACAGTTGGTGCAACACTTAATGAAACTCCTTTTGCTCATAAAGTAACCGCTAAACCGGCGCAAAACACTAATAAAGCGTTCAGAAGTCAAAAAAACTCAATCATGGTTCTTAATTTAGATGTAGTAGTATACAAAGAACCGCAGGATTATTATACTGTTTATCTTCGTTATGCAGGCAAAGAGGAGTATGTAGGAACCATGACTTTCTTTGGTGTAAGCCATGAACACGGTACAGGCGCCAATCATGAACTGGCAGAAACTGGTGTAAAACTGAATTTCTCCTACTATATTTCAGATGATTTACCAAGATCCAATCCGGACTTCGAAATTATTATTAAAAAGACCGGAACAGGAGATGCCAAAGTGACCCTTGAAAAAATCAGTGTCGCTCAGGTGAATTAAAAAATGATTTTTTTCCCAATAAAAATCCAAACCCTGCCAATACCAATTAGCAGGGTATTTTTTTGAGATAAGGTTGTAGTTTTATAAAAGAGATTATAGACAATAGTTTCCGTAATCTTGTCATCGATGAACGAGAAATCTTCGCGAGTAACTCCGCAGCGTATAGCGCCAATCTTTGTAAAGCTGCCTGTGGAGATTTGCTTCACTTTTTCGCTGTCGATCGAGTCCCCTTACGTCAGAAATGACAAATTTTGTGATTAAATATTTTTTTATAAATAATCTGCGAACATCTGCTTACATCTTTTTAAATCTGCGTGAAACAAAAAACTTGGCGACTCTGCGACTTCGCGAGATTAAAGAAAAACCAAAGAAAAATCTTTGTGTCCTGGCGCCTAAGTGGCAAAAGAAAATAATAACCAGATCAAAGAATAAAAAACTTAGTGTCTTAGTGCCTTCGTGGCAAAAAACAAAAAATAATAAACCGTTGAGTTCGTTATGAGCTCAAAAAATGAGTATCAATAAAAATTTTTATCTTTGTACTTTAAATTTCATGAAAAATGAACTGCAAAATATCATTTCAGGAAAGAGCCAGGTTAGGAATGGAGATTCTATCCAAACAATCTCCCGTTACCTTAGAAAAAGCAAGAGCGCAAGCGGAACGTTTGAGTCAGGCAAGCAAGTCAAAAGTGAAGAAACAGCGCTGATAAAACAATTCTGTGATAAGAATGGTTTTTGGATTACTAATATTAATATCAACGCTTTTATTTCTTCTGGAGCCGAGCAGAAAGTTTATCTTCAAAACAAACACAAAGTAGTAAAACTAAACGATAGTATTTATTACGAAACTTGGGAGGATTATTTTGATAATTTATTGCTCAATAATTACTTTTTCCCTGATACTGCCTATCAATTAATCGGGTTTTATGAAAATGCAGATGGACTTTATGCCATGGTAGAGCAGAAATTTGTTGAATCTGATTGTGATACAGAACTAGAAAATGTGAAACTTTTTTTGACTTCAAACGGATTTGTTAACACTAGAAATAATGATTATTTTAATCCTGAATTAGGAATTATTCTTGAAGATTTACATGATGAAAATGTTTTGACTTTTCAGGATAGTTTATTTTTTATTGACACCGTTTTTTATGTCACAGAACAATTTTATCTCTAAAGAAAATCCTCTGTTGTTTTCCCAATAAAAATCCAAACCCTGCCAATACCAATTGGCAGGGTGTTTTTTTGAGATAAGTTTGTAGTTTTATAAAAGAGATTATAGACAATATTTTCCACAATCTTGTCATTTCGAGGAACAAGAAATCTTCGCGGGTAACTCCGCAGCGTATAGCGCCAATCTTTGTAGAGCTGCTTGTGGAGATTTGCTTCGCCTGTTCGCTATCGCTCGGGTCTCCTTACGTAAGAAATGACAAACTCGACGAAAAAACTTTGAAAATAGCTAAAGCATGTGCATTTAAATTAGTGAAACGCCTTTAAACGTAGAGAAAAACTATGTTTCTATGTGTTGAAAAACAATTATGCTAAAGAGTTTATTTCTAATATTTTTTTTAACATTTAAAAGACATTATTTTAAGAATAAACTGATTTAAAATTCTTACATTACAACCTCAAAATAAAAGCCGAATAAAGATGAATATAAGCATCTCAGTTAAACAATTAGGAAAAAAACATCCAATACTTCAGGATAAAAGTATCGCTCTGCATATCGAAAATCCTGTCATTACGACCCAAAAACTAATCGAATCCATTGTAGAGTATCAGGTACAATTATTTCATGCTTCTTCTTTTGAGTTTGAGGACGAAGACAAAATTCATCTTCCAAAAGAAAATTATCTTCCCATTTTAACCGATACCGGAAAAGTAGGTTTTGGCGCGCTTTATAACCACAATAAAGTAGATTTAGCCAAAGCGCAGGAAAATGCCATAATAGCCTTCGAAGACGGAATGTACGCTGTTTTTTACGGCGAAGACCAGCTTGAAAGCCTTTCAGAAGAGATCGATTTATCCAAAAACAAAGCCTTAACTTTTATCAGACTGACCTTTTTGGCGGGAAGCTACTGGTAATTAAATTCCAAAAAATAAAATCCAAATTCCAAATCTTTGGGTGAAATCCTTCGACTTCGCTCAGGAGGACAATGTGAAGTAATCTAAAATCTATCCCGAGGTTTCGGGACTAAAATCTAAAATATAAAAACATGACAATTGAAGATTTATTAAAAAGTAAAGTAATCGAGAATCCGATTAAGAGATTCAAGAAAGAGCTGGAGGAAATTGTAAACAGTAATCTGGTTACGAAATTATTTTCCGGAGCAAAACTCAAAAAAGAAGTGGCTGAATTTGGTTTGGAACTGCTTAAACTGGAAGATAATTATTATAGCAATTATATTTCGCTGGGTTCTAAACAGGCCGACAAGTTTACAGCACTTGTAAAAGAGAATATTTGGGAAGACAAAAACTATTACGAGCTTTTGGTTTTCTTTTTTGGAGAACAAAATGCGGTTTATGTAAAAGAAGCCTGGAACAGACTGCCTCAAAAAATGTATCAGAGCGGTTATACGAGACGTTCTTTCAGAGCGCCAAACAATAAAAAATACCTGTTGATCAATCAGGTTAATTTTCTGCGTTCTCTGCTCAGCGGGCCCAATAAATACCATTATCAGGACAGCAAAATGGTTTATTATGATTTGAGTATCGAAGATCAGATCCGGTTTGATACCGAGATTTCGAATTCAGGAAATCAGTTTATGCTTTGGTCTTCGGCACTTGATTTGAAAAAAGACAACCTGTATCAGCTTTTTGAAGATATTATTTTCAATAAAGAGCCACAGGGAAAAGTTTCCAGAAATATCATCAAAGCGCTTTTAAACAGCGAGAACAAAGAAAACTGGGAACTGGTAGAAAAACTGCTTTTGTCGGCACAGCGTCAGGAAGGACTTCGTCAGGTTGTTTTAGAAGCTTTAGACGAAACGAGCATCGGCGCTTTGCAGTACATGATCAAAGTGATTATCGACAATAAACTGAGCCGTTTTTCATCTGTGGTAAGAGCCATCGATACGTGGACAGGTTTGGGCTGGGATTCTGAAAAAGAAACTACGGTTCGCAATATTATCGATTTGGCTTACGGTTATTTCTCGAATCCGGAAACGATTCCGGCTGGCATTCGCAGTAAAAATAATAACGAAGCCTATATGGCACTTTGGGTTCAGGGCGTTTTTGATGTTGAAAAAACGACTCCGTTTCTGCATGAATTGTTAGAAAAAGGAACGCTGGAAAAGAAATGTCTGGCATTGAAATTTGCAGGAGAAACAAACGATCCGTATATCGAAATGCCTCTTTATTTTAAGGCTTTAGACGACGAAAATCTTCAGGTTTTGGCCTTTGCCGTTCCAAGAATGAACATGCTTTTGGATGCCAACACCAAATCAAAATTCTATATCAACAATGCCGATTATCCGGATTTCTTCAACAAAGTGTATACTCTTGCCGAAACGATAACGGTAAAAGAAAAAGTTTTTGAAGGAAAAGTATTTTCATGGTTGAATGCGAAGTTCGAAAAAGATACTTTGTATTCGTCGGCCATCAATTTAATTGGCGATTATAACGACAGATTGGAACTTATTTTAAATCAGTTTGAAAGTTTTTCCATCAATTTAAGAGAAAAACTGACGCGTCAGATTCTGGGCGATTATTACTGTTATTCGTTTTACAGTTTCCAAAGCAACGTCGGAAAAGAGAAAAAAGCACCAACAGAGTTCCAAAGAAGTTTTGCTTTAAGAATCCTAAAAGACAGAGGAGAATCTCTTGTGGCTTCGGCAATTTCTACTTTAAATAATCTTACGCTTACGGCTGACGAATTGGCTATTTTTCAGGAATTGTACAAACGTAAAAATTCGAATTTAAAGAAAAACCTAACGTCGATTTTACTGAAACAGGAAGACCAAAATATAACTTCTTTTGTAGAGACTATTGTAGAAAAAGGCGATATGGAACAGCGCATGTCGGCTTTGGATATTATGTTGCAATTGCAGAAAAACAACAAACTGACCGATAAAGTAAACGGCTGGGTAAAAGCGTATTCGGCAAGACCAAAAATTACCGAAAAAGAAACCAAATTTATCGAGCAGTTAGAACCGTCGCAAAAGAAAAACCTGTTAAGCGCCGAAAATGGATACGGATTCTTTACGCCAAATCAGATTTCAGCGTATGCTTTGCCAAAAGTAGAAACCGATTCTTTGTATGCCAAATCGGTTAAGGCAGAGCAATACGGTTTTTCAAAATCGATGTCGCACATTAAAAAGGAAATTTCAAAGCTGTATCAATTATTTGAGGACAACCGAAATTATGAATACGAAATTGAAAATTACGATAACAGCAAACAAACGGTATTGCTTGGAAATACTTTCAGACAATTAAAAAATCTGAAAGACGAAAAAGACAAGGAAGTTTTAGCTAAAAATTATCCTCTGTATGAAGTTTGGTCTGGCTGGTTTGAAAATTCAGGACTGAATGAAAGAGATTTGTTTTTAATAACGTTGGTAAGCAATTGCGACCGAAAAGTTTGGCGCGATTTCCTTGAAAAACATGTTTTTTATTATAAAGAATTATTACCGCACCCCAACAAAAGAGGTTACGATTGGGATAATGCAATTCTGAATATTCTGAATGCTTTAAAACTAAAGTATATCTTTAAAGAAGAAACAGATTTTCTGATTAATGCGTGTACGACTTTGTATGCCGATCTTCCACAGTCTGTTTTGGAATTTGAATACAAACCGGGAAAAGACCAGTATTATTACAATTCTGATAACGGAAACGGCTGGCAGAATCAAGGTTTTTTTGATATTTATCTGAACAAAATCAATTTGGGAGATTTAACCAAAGATCAGGAAAACAAGCTTTGGAACTTGTACAGATGGAGACAATTAAACGGATTGGAAAGAAATATTTCGTACACCAAACCGCCGATTCATTTATACGCTACCGCTTTTGAACAGAACTTAATTACAGAGGGCGAATTGTACGAAGGTATTTTGGAACCGGAAAGAATTTCAGTTTTAACTAGCGAAACCAAACATTACAGACATTTTGGAAGTGAAGAATTATTGGTAAGATTTCCATTTCTGGTTGCGATGATTGATAAAATCCGTGAAGCATTTTTGGATGTTGAGGTTAAAAGAGGCGATTCGAATACTGCGGTTACGCCTTTGGTTCAGAGTTTTCAGAAAATTTACGGTATCAATCGTTTGGTCGAAATGCTTACGGCACTCGGAAAAGCAAGTTTGTACAAAGGCTATATTTATTCGTGGAGTTACACCGAATTGACGAAACAAAAGCTGTTCAGCTATTTGCTGAAAAGATGTTATCCATTAGAATCAGATACTCAGAAAGTGTTTAACGAAGCCGTTAAAAAAGCTAAAATTTCAGAAGAAAGATTAATTCAAACCGCTATTTATGCTCCGCAATGGCAGAAGTTAATCAGTAATTATTTAGACTGGAAAGGTCTGGATGAAGGAATTTGGTGGTTTCACGCCCATACTAAAACAGCAAGCTACAGTGCCGTAAATGCTGAACTGGAAAGCGAAATGGCAAAATTCTCTTCTATCGATTTACAGGATTTTAAAGATGGTGCGGTAGATAAAGACTGGTTTGTTTCGGCCTATAAAAAGTTAGGCAAAGCCAAATGGGAAATGCTGTACGAATCGGCTAAATATGTAACAGACGGAAACGGACATCGTCGCGCACGTTTGTATGCAGACACGATTACGGGCGATTTGAAAATTAGAGAAGTTACAGCCAAAGTAAAAGACAAACGCGATCAGGATTATTTGCGTGTTTACGGTTTGGTGCCTTTGAGCAAAGCAAGTCCGGAGAAAGATATTCTGGCGCGTTACGAATATTTGCAGCAGTTTAAAAAAGAAAGTAAAGAGTTTGGTTCGATGAAACAGGCGAGTGAAGCTTTGGCGATTCGTGTCGCTCTGGAAAACTTAGCGAGAAATGCTGGTTATCCAGATCCTGTTCGTTTGACCTGGGCAATGGAAACCAAACAGATTCAGAATATTTTATCTAAAGAAACTGAAGTTAAATTAGATGATGTTACGATAAGTCTAGTGATCAATAAAGAAGGAAAAGCCGATTTGGTTACTTTGAAAGGCGATAAAGAATTAAAATCGATTCCGCCGAAATACAAAAAAGACAAAGGAATTCTGGAACTGACGAATTACCGCAAAACGATGCGCGAGCAATGGACACGTTCGAGAAAAGGTCTGGAAGAAAGTATGATTCGTGGCGATGAGTTTTTATTCGCAGAAATGCAAAACCTTTTCGAACATCCTATTATTTCTAAACATTTGGAGAAACTAGTTTTTATTTCTAACGAAGATCAAATAGGTTTTTATATAAATGGAAATCTGGTAACGGCTTTAGGAGAAATGATTTCGTTAAATGAAAGACAGACTTTTAGAATTGCGCATTGTTTTGATTTACATAACAATAATGTTTGGACAGATTATCAGAAATATTGTTTTGATAATAAATTGCAACAGCCGTTTAAACAGATTTTCAGAGAATTATATGTTCCAACGCCAGATGAATTAAAAGAAAAATCAGTCTCAAGACGTTATGCAGGACATCAGGTTCAGCCAAACCAGACTTTAGCCTTATTAAAAGGAAGAGGCTGGAAAGTAGATTACGAAGAAGGCTTGCAGAAAGTTTTCCATAAAGAAGGCTATCAGGTAAAAATGTACGCTTTGGCAGACTGGTTCTCGCCGGCTGATGTCGAAAGTCCGACTTTGGAAACTATCGAATTCCATTCCTTAAAAGACTATAAAAACATTGCTTTTAAAGATATCAATCCGAGAATCTTCTCAGAAGTAATGCGTGATATTGATTTGGTGGTAAGTGTAGCTCACGTTGGAGGAGTTGACCCAGAAGCGAGTCATTCTTCTATCGAAATGAGAACCGTTTTATTGAGAGAGACATTGCGTTTGTTCAAAGTGAAGAATGTAGAAATAACCGGAAACCACGCGATTATAAAAGGACAAATGGCAGAATACAGCGTGCATTTAGGAAGTGCGGTTGTGCATCAGCTTCCGGGTAAATATTTATCGGTACTGCCAATTCATTCACAGCACAGAGGACGTTTATTCCTGCCATTCGCAGATGACGATCCAAAATCGACTGAGGTTATGTCTAAAGTTTTATTGTTTGCCAAAGACAATGAAATTCAGGATCCGACTATTTTGAGCCAGATTGATAAGACTTACGTTTAAGTGGCAGCTGTATTGTTTACTATACTATTTAGAAAGTACCTATGGTTTCAACTGTGGGTGCTTTGATGTTATAATTTTTTAAATTTTCATAAAGATTTGTTAAATTAAGATAGAAAAGACTACATTTGCACCCAAAATGACAAACAAACACATACCTATTATGCTTACAGTAAAACAAAATTATGACCGTTTAGAGGGATTTCTTCCGTCTGGCGGCTCTGGATGCAGTATGTATGATATAGAATTGAAATGTAATTTGTAGTTACAAAATCAGTATAAAAGATACAAAAGCGTCCTTCAACAAGGGCGCTTTTTTTGTTTTCGATTGTTTTAAGAGAAGAAAAAGAGTGTTGAACCTGTCGAATTTTGGTAAAAAGAAGTTCAAAATGAGTGAAAATAACCCGTAACCCAAAAAATAATTAAAAAAATAACCTGAAAAATGTTTAATGCACAGACTAAATAGTGAAATATAACTTTGGAAAGTAATCTGGTGAGAGACAGTCATTTGATACAAAAAAGGAATCTGCTTTATAAGCGGACAAGAATTTTTATTCTCTAAATTAAAACGTAATCAATTGATAGTCAGTAAAATAATTTTAAAAATGATTTGGAAATATGATTTTTTCGACTTTATCTTTGCCGAAGAAATTTAGAACACAGAATTTCAGACAAAAAAAGATTTCAAAATTAGAATATAATATAAAAATGGCTTTACAATATAACAGACATAACGAACAACTGCTAAACCCAAGCTTCGATCTTGGACGTTTATCAATGCAGGTGCATCACTACAGGCAATAGGATAGTTATATCAAGTTGAATTTTGTAAAGCACCTTTGAACAGGTGCTTTTTTTATGCCTATAGTTTGCCACTAAGGCACAAAGTCGCAAAGATTTAATAAGCGTAAAAGAAACCTTAGTTCCTTAGCGCCTTCGTGGCAAAACAAAAAATACCTGATTTTGTAGCTCAGTTGGATAGAGCGTCTGCCTTCTAAGCAGATGGTCGAAGGTTCGAATCCTTCCAAAATCACATATTCTCTAGAAGGAATAGGCTCATTGGGGTTACTGGCTAACCTTCCCGACTGTCTCTCGGGAGAAACGGGTTCGATTCCCGTATGAGCCGCTTTTTTTAAAGATGCTAAGGTTCTAAGAATCTGAGATACTAAGTTTTTTTTTGCCTTAGCATCTTAGAACCTAAATGGAATAACTGAGAAGAGAACGATGGTCGTTCGTCCGCCTTATATGCGGGAGGCTGCAGGTTCGAGTCCTGCTTCTCAGAATACAAGCGGGAATGGCGAAATTGGCAGACGCAGCTGACTTAGAATCAGTTTTTTGAGAGTTCGAGTCTCTCTTCCTGTACAAATTTTGAAGATGCTGAGGTTCTTAGGAACTAAGGTACTAAGAGAGATGCAGAGCTATAAAGATGTATAGGTTAAAAAACTTAGTATCTCAGAATCTCAGAACCTAAAAAAATAAATATGAAAAAGATAAGCACCTTATTTGCTAAAGATCCGAAGAACTTAGCACGAGTAGTAAATAAAATTAATGCGGAAAATGCATGGGTAATAGAAGGCGAAGCAATCGCAACCAGAAAATTTGACGGTACATCTACTGCCATTATCAATGGAGAATTGTATAAGAGATTCGACGCCAGAAAAGGACGTGTAATTCCTGAAAATGCTATTCCGTGTCAGGAAGCAGATTTGATTACGGGACACCATCCACACTGGATAAAATGTGATCGGGTAAAATCTGAGGATAAACATTTTTTTGAAGGTTTTGATCATTTAGAATTGAAAGTAGATGGAACCTACGAATTATGCGGGCCAAAAGTACAGGGTAACCCTGAAAACTTAGAAAAACACACTTTAGTTAAACACGGTTCTGAAGTATTTGATTCTCTAAGTTTTGATTTTGATGAATTGAAAATGTTCTTATTAGAAAATGATATTGAAGGAATTGTTTTCCACCATATTTCAGACGATAGAATGTGCAAATTAAGAAAATCAGATTTTGGTATCAAACGATTAAAAATGGAAGTAGTTTAAAGGAGTTTGCTAAAAAGGCTGACACTAGGTAAATAAAATTTGCGTCTTTGCGGGATATTGACAAAGTAATTTAAGAAAGCCGATGAGTAATTTTCACCCAAAGACACAAAGTCACAAAGTGAAAGAATCAAATTAAATATTTGTGTCTTTGAGTCTTAGCTGCAAAAAAACATTTAAAATTAAAAAAGATGAAACAAAAATACAACCGAATTGCCCTTGTTGGCATAGAACAAGAAGAATATGAGGTCATAAGATCTTATTATTCAGGACATATTATCTGGCATCAGTCTATACCAAAAATTGTGGTAAAAGACGAGGTATTGTATATGGAAAAATCGAATGGAATTGGAATGTTACCTGTTGATAAAGTCGTGTACTACGGAATTTACGATAATGATTTTGATTTCATTGCCGGTCTCGCAATCTGGAACGGCGATTGTTATCCAAAAGCTTCAGCAATGCTGGACTGCCGTTTTAAGATTCCGTGCCTGGTAAAAGCCCTGTCCCTTTCAAGGTTTAGCGCTCCAAGAGGGTTTATAAGTGCCGGAGCTTCTGTTACTACTACAGGAGATACGATTGCCAAATGGGGGAACTGGCATTGCGGAGAAAACAAGCATCGTTTTACCGGAGAATGGGAAAGCGAATTTACCGCCACTATTGAACCTTATTTTGAAGGCGAAGCCGTTCGGATCATGATGATAGGGGATACCTATTGGCAGATTAAACTGGAAGGTGACAGCTGGCTGAAATCGATCCATCCTGATGATGCCGGATTTATGCCTGTTGATCAGGAATTACTGGAAGACACGCTGTACATTAAGAATGTTTTACAGATGGATATGATTGGAAACGATTATATCGTAGCCAAAGATGGTTCCAAATATTTACTGGAAGTGAATCATATTCCTAATATTACCCGATTTGAAGAGGTTAGACAGGCTTATTTATCTGCTGTAACAGAGTGGATTAACTAAAAGTTTTTACACTGCGCAAAATAATTGCGCAGTGTAATCTAAATATTTGCGATATCATTTTCCGGCAAGAAATGAATGAAGGAACCAGAAGATTAAGACTGGTTTCAATTTAAAAATGAATAGAAAAAATGAATCAAAAAATATTTTTTACGTCTGATCATCACTTTGGTCATACGAACATAATCAGGTTTAGTGAGCGTCCTTTTGCCACAGTAGAAGAAATGGATGCAGAGCTCATTAAACGATGGAACGAAAAGGTAAGTCCAGGGGATATTGTGTATCACTTAGGCGATATTTCGCTGGCAAGACCGGAGAGAACCAAAGAAATTTTAGACCAGTTAAACGGTTCCATATTTCTGGTAAAAGGCAATCACGATAAGTCGGCATTGAGTTATGCCAAACGATTTGAGTGGATTAAGGATTACTACGAGTTAAGTGTTCCTGATGAAGAAGCGCCCAACGGCAGGCAGAAGATTATTCTTTTTCACTATGCCATGAAAGTATGGAGAAGTTCTTTTAGAGGTACCTGGAACTTATACGGCCACTCGCACGGTCATTTGTTCGATGACGAAACCTCACGTTCGTTTGATGTTGGCGTCGACTGCCACAATTATGCACCGCTTTCTTATGATGAGGTAAAAGCCATCATTTTAAAGAAAGACTGGAAAGCTCCTTTTGGAGACAGAGAATTATAAATTATTTAAAAGAAATTCAAATGAAAACTACAGATAAAATTATCATAATCGATTTAGAAGCCACCTGTTGGCAGGGCACGGTCCCGAAAGGCCAGCAAAATGAAATCATCGAAATCGGACTGGCTGTTCTGGATACAGAGACAGGTACGATTAGTAAGAATAAAGGAATATTGGTTAAACCGCAGCGCTCCAGTGTGAGTCCGTTTTGTACAGAACTTACTACTATTACCCAGGATTTACTGGATAAAAACGGTGTAAGTTTTGAAGAGGCAGTCAACGAACTCATTGATGAATACAACCCTGATTTGTATACCTGGGCCAGTTACGGCCAGTATGATCTGAATATGCTCAAAAAACAATGCCAGTCATTTGGAGTTGTGTACCCAATGGCAGAAGAGCATATTAATGTCAAAGAATATTTTGCCGAAAAATTTGGTCTGAAGAGATCAACGGGAATGAACGGTGCTTTGGGCATGCTTAATATTCCGCTGGAAGGAACTCATCACAGAGGTATCGACGATGCAAAAAATATCGCTAAGATTCTACATTGGTGCCTGAAAAATTAGAATTTAATTTGTTAACCGCAGTTGTCAAAAAGGATAGTTGATAGCTGCAGAAGGAAACTGCAGTTGTCTGGCAGCTGTGGTTTCTCTTTTCTGTTAAAAACAAATAACATTTGAAAGAATACTATATTGTAAATAATATTTTAACAATGGTCAGGATTTAATAATATATTTGTTAACAGGCAATTTTACAGTAAATATGCTGAAAAAAACAAGTTGAATCCAAATAAGGAACAATTAAGAATATGGACAAAGTAAAAACTCCTTTTCTGGATACACTTTATCATCTCAGGACAATTGAGCAGGTGATACTATATGATAAACTGATGACGATTTCTAAAACAGAAGAATCAGAAGCAGTTTTGTTTCTGGAAACCGAATATGAAAAAGAAATTTTAGAATATCCGGGAACAGCTCCCGCCTTTCATTCAGAAGCCGCTTTATGGGCAGCCCGGACCGTATATTTAGCTGTTCAGTTACTATTGCACAGACAACATAAAATAAGTGACCTGAATATACTTTTGGCCGATTATGAAGGTACACCAGATGCTTCGGCCATGATTTCGGCAGATCTCTGTCTTCGTTTTCTGCCGCAGATTGTGCAGGAACTAAGGCGAATAGATCCCGAAGATGTGATTATTGTCATTTTAGAAAAACACCTGCAAAAATTCCATTACTCTGCTATTGGATCGGATACAGATCCAGAGGGTATAAATTTGGAAGTACTGATGACAGATGACTGTCTGCTGCAGTTATATCTTGATCGTATTGTACATCGAAAAGCCACAAAATGGGCCCAGTCTGATTTTATAAAAAAACAATTGGAAATAGGGTTTGGGGATTATCAAAAGCTGTTCTGGGCAGAATTTTAAAACAAAAAATAATATAAACAAGAATAAACCAATGAATGCTGCAACTAAATTAAATGCCGTTTTAAAACATATCAAAGAGACTTTTGTTGGAAAAAATGAAATTATCGATTTGTTGGGAATCGGTTTGCTGGCAAGAGAAAATGCCTTTTTGCTGGGACCTCCGGGAACCGCCAAAAGTGCCATTGTCAGATCGCTTTCTAAAGGAATTGAAGGCGATAAAAACTTTGAATACCTGTTGACCCGTTTTACGGAGCCTAATGAGATTTTTGGCCCTTTTGATATTCGTAAACTGAAAGAAGGGGAACTGGTTACCAATACAGACGGTATGATGCCGGAAGCTTCGATGGTATTTCTGGATGAGATATTTAATGCCAATTCGGCTATTTTGAACAGTTTGCTGATGGCGCTTAACGAGAAAATCTTTCGAAGAGGTAAGGAAACTAAAAAACTGCCGGCCCTGATGTTCGTAGGAGCAAGTAACCTGATGCCCGAAGATGAATCCCTTAATGCACTTCTGGACCGTTTCCTGATTCGTATTAAATGTGATTATGTAGAACCGGACTTACTGAGCCAGGTACTGGTGGCAGGATGGAAACTGGAAGGTACTGCAGAAAATGAAGTGCCGACAATTTCGGCAGATGAGGTTCGTGAACTGCAAAAAAGCTGTCGTCAGGTAGATTTGACTACGACCCGAAACGAATATGTCGACATTATTCACAGTCTTCGAAATACGGGGATTAAAGTATCAGACCGTCGTGCGGTAAAACTGCAGAACCTTATTGCAGCCAGTGCTTTGATGTGCGGACGTACCGAAGCCATACTATCTGATTTCTGGGTTTTGAAATACATCTGGGACAATGAGGAGCAGATCGAAATCCTCGAAGGCATTATTAATAAAATTATCGAAAAAGATACTTCGGCAGATGCACACCCTCAGGCGCTGTACAATAAAACACCGGATGCCGAAAGTGTGATGAAAGAGGTGAGTTATCTGACCGAAAAATGGCAGGATGAGAACCTTTCTTTTGAAGAGCAGAATGTAATTAAAGATAAACTGCGCTATATTCAGACACGTTGTGACTGGATTAAAGATGCCGAACAGAAAAGATATATACAGGAACATATAGAATCTTTGTGGCAGAAGATTCTGCAAACTATTTAAAATGTATTTGCTCGAAATTAATAAGGAACATAAAGACTTTCTGGGAGCGGTAAGGCATTGGGAGAATCTCAAAATAGCCGTTGAAGCCCAGACCGTCTGGGTAAAAGATTTCACAGAAGGACAAATCGGTTCTGCTGTGATTCTGCAGATTCCGTATGCCAGAATATACGAATTGAAAGGAAATCTGCTTTTCGAAAAAGGAAAACAGCTTCCGGCTAAAAAACTGCCTTCGGGTCTGTTGTGGACTCCGGTACTACGTGCTTTACCAGTTACATTGCCCGGATTTAACCATAACTTTTTTGGTATTGATCACACGATTCAGATAGGGCTGAAACCTTCTGAGGAGATTAGAGAGGCTTATGCTTTACTGGCAGATTATGAAGAACTGAAAGTCTATATCGAATCGGCACCTAAATTTCGACTGGAACCTCTGCGCTGGGTAGTAATTGATGCTAAAGCGCTGATTATGGGAACACCCTTATTACCCATAAAAGGCAGTACTTACTGGCTTAAGAACGATTTTTTAATCCCTTCAGGTTACGATTTTGAATGGCCTGTGCTTACCGATACCTTTCAGCAGAAATTAAACCCGTCGGGAGAAAACCTATTAATATGGAATGAGGATAACGGCTATTCGTGTATTTCGAAACAAATAATTAAACCATTGTCAATCAGCTCGTTTCGCTTAACTTTTTTATGAATTAAAAATGGAATTTCAAAGATATTTTCAATCATTCGCAGACTATTTTTGGGAGTGGGACAATCAGATCTTTTCTTCGGACAGTGTATTTGAAACCCTGAGTATTCCAAATGGACAGACTATCGGTTATGAGAAATTTGTCTTTGAAATTTTGGAATTTATCTCAGAAGACAGTATCCCGCCCTTTGGAAGTCTTCTGCTGGCCATTACGGCAACCAATCATGACAGTGAGAATGTGATAACGACAATTCACGACTGGGCCAAAAGCAGGGAAACAACAAAATCTTTTCCGGTAGAACATTCTTTCAGACTGGGAGCCAGTATTGGTTTTATGAGACTGCTTTCATCACTTCCGGAAGAATATAAAACGGGAGAAAAAAGAATGAAACTGTTTCAGACTATTTTTGCCGATTGTCATAACAGGATTTCGGCCGAAAAAGCAAGGAGAATTCTCGACGAATATAAAGATCACAGGCATCATTTGGTGAGAGCCGCAGTAAAGGATGCTTTTAATGAAGCTAATTTTATAAAAGATTTCAGGACGCTGGCGATGCTTAAAGTCAGATTTCCAACCGTACAGTCAATTCTGAATGCTATGGAAAACCTTCCGCATGAAGAGGTAAAAGAGAAACTTCAGGAGGAAATTTTAGAGGAAAAAAACGAAACGGATACTGCTGATTTCATAGAAGAGCTTATTCAGGACGAACGTACTTTTGAGGTAGGAAGCCTTATTAAACGTTTGTGGTCCGGACTTCATATTCCGCTGCACCACAGCCATCCAAGCGAACAGCCCTTAGGCGGGATCTCCGATTTGACAAATAAAGGGGATTTTGATAAACTCGTCATTTCGGAATTTGCATATGATGATGATGTTTTTATGTCGAGGATTGCCAACAATGAAGCTCTTTATATACAAAGAGAAGTACCACCGGAAGCCGATAAGTTTGAGCGTATTTTACTATTGGACACTTCCTTAAAGAATTGGGGAAATCCAAAGATTTTGTCTTTTGCTGCAGCCATTGCGATTGCGAGACATCCTAAAACCGATATTAAATGCCGTTTTTTTGTTGTAGGGCAGGAATTTAAAGAGGTTCCTATGGAAAATGTACATGAGGTGATTTCTGCGCTGGGTGAACTTAGCGGTAAACTGGATTGCGCTGCAGGACTGGATTTGTTTTTTCAACAGCATAAAATTGAGGGTAAAAGTCAGGAAGTATTTCTGTTTTCTTCAGCAGACAGTCTGAAACTGCAGCGAATGCAAAATGCAGTAAGCAGTTATTTTTCGGACATCCGATATGTTTTTGAAATGGAAACAGAAAGTATTAAAGTCTATAAAAACCAGAACAAAGGCAGAAAAATGCTCCAGCACATGATCATGCCGCTGGATGAACTATGGCAGCAGGAAAAGAAGGAGCTGCCTGCAAGAAAGAGGGACACAGTACTGGATACGATTCCTATTTTGTATCCGGTAGAACGAAATTACCAGAACATTTTTCATGAAGGTAAAGACTTTTATATGTACATAAACGGAAATCTGTTTTTGTTTGTGAGTAATACATTCGACAAAGGGTTTAAAAAAATCGCTGCAGGCCTGCCTTTTGAAAAAGGAGAATTTGGTATAAGAACCAATAGTCAGGGACAAAAGCTTTTCTTGTGTTTCAATAACGATTTAGAACAGAATACGGCGATATTAAATCTGGTAACAAAAGAATTAAAAACAGGGATAATGTCTTCTGAGGATCTGAAAGAAGAAAGAATTACGGTTTTTGAATATAACAGGCAGTTTTATCTCGGAAATTACAAGTCATGCAAACCTGTTGTTATTGATTTTAAAGAACATGCACCGACTTATTTAGTGAGTGAAGCTTTTGAAAATTATATCCGAAAGAAGAATGCGTTTGTTAGTGATTTTTCAAAAAGTAAATTTAAATACAGTCTTATAAAGCGATTAAGAAGTTTTTCTATCAGCGACGATGGTATAGAAGTTAACGGATTTGGTCTGGCCCATTTGGAATTTGAGAAAAAACACTACTCTTATTACAGAGGAACAAACGATTCACTGATACAATTTGAAGAAAAGGTAAATCTTATTCTCAAAAACAAAGGGGCATCACCGCTTGAAATTGTACAAATAATAAAACAGAATACGGGAAAATCACTTGTAGAAAGCAAAAATGTAGTAGACAGGGAGTTTGCTGTTGTTGTAGACAATGTTGAAAGAGATCAGGCTGAGAAATTAAAGAAAACACTGGAAAGCAGCGGAGCAGTATGTTATATCGAAACGCTGCATTTTGAGTCTAAGGACGGCAGTAAAGTAACCAATAAAGCCGGGATTCTGGAATTGGAAAGCAGTCAAAAGGAGATTCCTAAATTTTATATTCCTTTTATTATTGACGGAAGAACCGTAATGGCTTCAGAAAGTGAATATTCCGGTAATGATTATTTCATTTCGGATCCTCTTATGGAAAGCATTAAAGAAAGAGAATTTATAAATAAATATCTGGGACCATTTATACAGCATGTAAAACATCATGGAACTTAAACTTAGCATACATACTAAAAATACATTTCCCAAAGGAGGAATTTTTATAAAAAGTGCCTCACCGCAGGTATGGCTTCAGGAAATTCAGACAATGGGGCTGAAACTCCAGTCAGTTAAAGTTTTTCCGGTTCCGGGAGCTGCAGCAAATGAAGTATTCGGCTGTCTGCTGGTACCGGAACAGGTTTCGCTTAAAAGTGATTCCATCGGAAAAAACAATTTCTGCCAGCTCATTGAAAATAAACTTTTTATTCCGGAGAATACTATTGTTACGCCTCAGTTAACCAAAGCAGAATGGGAGCAGTTGTTTTCGGAAAACTATCACTTTCTGCATCCCGAAATTGGTTTGACAGAATTAAAAGAAACGGTTTCCTGGATTGATTTACTTGAAGCTCCCGCAGAGAAAGACACCATGCTGCTGGAACCGTCGAAAACGGTTCATATACCGCAGTTTATCTCGTCAATGCGTTATGAAATTGATACCGAAAAGATTTTGGAATCTATTGATGATCCGCTTTCAGAAGAAGAAAAACAGGAAGAACTGCCTTTTGATATGCAGGAACTCATGAACGGTAATCAGAAAGAAATGGAAAAATTTTTAGAGTTTTTCGATAAAAATCCGGAAATGGCTATCAAAATGGCTATTCCGCTTGATACATTGGGAACGGCCAGGGGAGGAAACAATGCAAGTTTTTCTTTTGACAGAAACAGTGGTACAAACAGCGGTTCTTTTGCAGGAGGAAATAGTAACAGCACTTTGAAGGATTCCGGCACCTTTGGAGGAGGGTATCTGGCTATAGGGCTTAAGCTTATGGTATTCGTAATTTTTATACTCAATCTCAGAAGCTGTAATTTTACAGGTGCAGGCGGAGCCGTAAACCCTGTTTTGATTGTATTTATTATTGTCGCTGTCGTTGCCTTTCTGGTAGCACTGGCATTGAGTGACAGCAGTTCTCCGTCCCCGGCTGTCCGTTATCAGGAACCGAGGACTTATTCGGGCGGCGGCGGTTCGGCTTTAATAAACTCGCAGCAGTTTGCCGAAATACAAAGACGGTACGAGAAAATGGCTGAGGAATTTACCGATAAAAAAGAATACAGCAGGGCAGCCCATATTTATATGAAACTGCTTAAAAATTATAGTAAAGCGGCTGAAGTTCTTGAAAAAGGCGAGTTGTATTCAGAAGCTGCTGCGGTTCATCTGAAATATTTAAAGAACAAGCATAAAGCAGCCGAATGTTATGAAAAAGGACGTGTGTACAAACAGGCAATTGAACTGTATACCGAAATGAACCAGCACGAAAAAGTGGGGGACTTGTATACCATTTTGAAAAACAAACCCGAAGCCGATAAATTTTATCATATCGTAATCGCCGATTATGAGAATAACTATCAATATGTAAAAGCATCGCTGATCTACAGTAATAAAATTGGGGATACCGATAAAGCACAGGAAGTACTTTTAACAGGCTGGAAAAAAAATAAAGATGCAGCGAACTGTATGAACAACTATTTCGCTAATATCAAATCAACAAAGAAACTGTCTGACAGCATAAGCTCTGTTTACGAATCGGAGGTTTCACCGGACAATTCAGAGGTGTTTCTGCAGGTGATGAAACATGAATTTAAAAAACATGAAAGCCTGGAGGAATTAACTAAAAATATCGCTTACGAAATCGCAGCTGATAAAATGAGTAAAAACCCTCAGATTGTTTCAGAACTGATTGCTTTTAACCCTAAAAATAAATCTATGGTTAAGGATGTGATGAAGTATAAACTAAAAAGCAAGAATGCCTAACAAAGGATTTTTGTTGTAGATTATTTAAGAAGCAGGATTTTATTCCTGCTTTTTTTATGCAATATGTCTAAGAGGGTTCATTGCTGACAGGAATCATGAGATTATGGCTTTTTTTGGTCAAAATAAAATTTTTAGAGGTCTTCGCTTCGGAGGGTTAACATGAAATTGTGATCTGAAATTTTTATTATGATTTTATGAGGAAGTATTTACTTTTTATGTATCTGCCGTTTTGTTTTGCTCTAAATGCCCAAACCAAACTTACTTTTAATTATGACAATGCCGGAAATCAGATTCTTAGAGAATTATGCTTGTCCGGTTGTACTTCGTCTGCCAAACCTGCCAAGGAAATTAAAGATACAGAGGCTTTAACAGAGGATGATCTACTTCAGTTTTCACCAGAAGATGTCATTTCGTATTATCCCAATCCGGTAAAAGAAGAACTATATCTGCAATGGCAGCTGTCTGCAGAAAAACAGGTTTATTCTGTTCAGGTTTATGCTGTCACCGGACAGCTCCTGAGAACTTTTCAGATCAATGCAGGCGGTAATCACCTCAATATTCCTTTTGGACAGTATGCTGTCGGAGTGTATCTGGTGGTACTTTCTTATAAAGACGGAGACGACAAATCGATTAAAATAATTAAACAGTAAGGAAACATGAGAAAGTTTTATTTAATCATACTGGTTTTGACAACCTGTACTAATTTTTCCCAAACGTTTACGGATACCAAAGGAGAACTGCAGATTACGGCTTCCGGAACAGCTGTTTATACATTGCCCATAGCCACACCTCCAAGTATAAAAAACACGGCTCCTGTAATCAATCTGGTGTACAGCAGTGGTGTAATAGGAGGGATTGCCGGACAGGGATGGACTATTAACAGTATCTCTGCTGTTAGTCGTATAGCTGCGCGACGTGATATAGACGGATTTGTTGACGGGGTTGATTTTGATGACAATGATAAACTGGCTCTTGACGGACAGCGTTTATTACTAAAAACAGGAATTTATTGGGCCAATGGATCAACGTATGAAACAGAATATAAAAGCAATACCCGGATTGAACTAAAAATAGAAAACGGAATTACGCACTTCATCGTAACGGCCCCGGATGGCTCCAGAAGCTGGTACGGCTCTAAAGGTTCTGGAAGTTTACAAAATTCAGTTTCGTTAAATGCCTGGTATATCGTAAGATTTGAAGATGTACATACCAATTTTATTGAATATAATTATAAAACCGTTACTTATAAAGGTTTAAATCAATTATATATTGATACCATTACTTTTAGTGGAAATACTGTGGCAGGAATAGCCGCTCAGAACAAAATAGCATTTAACTATAGAAGTGCAAAACGTATTGAAAGGGATTATTTAAAAGGTCTTCCGGTATATGCTACTCAAATATTAGACAATATACAGGTGTATGCCAGTAATAGTCTTTTTAGAACATATAAATTAACCCATGTTGAAGATACTGCTTTAGGTTATGAACGTGTAGCAAATATAAAAGAGATTAATGCGCAAAATGAGGAATCAAATCCCGTTTTTTTTGAGTATGCCTCTAGTCCTAGTAATCAGGAGCGAACAGAAAAGACCTATACAAATAATCTTGCTTTTGATAAAATTAATGTTGCTGGAGACTTTGATGGCGATGGCAGATTAGATTTTATTGTAGAGAATAAAATGTTTACTAATTTGTTTAATGGGTCTGCAGGCAGTGCACCTATTACAATGCCGGTTTATACAATGCCGGGAAGATCTTTTTCGGCTACCACTTTGACTAATAATAAGCTGAATCAGTTTAATACATTAATAGATACGAGGGCAGATCTGAACTCCTTGACTTTTAGTTACTACAATCTATCAGGAGGCACAGTAAGTAAAGTACATTCTAAGACAGTTGCCATAGAAAATATGGTAATTAATAATGTGCAATGCAGTACTGGCGGAGGCGGAGGAGAGGAAACTAGTAGTGTTAAGCCTCCTCAGGAAGTTTCAATGACATCGGGAATAGCAACTCAGTCAACTCAATCTTCCTCAACTGACTTCCCTATAGCAGTTAATTTAAACAATCAGTATATAGAAGGTGATTTCAATGGTGATGGAATTTCGGATGTTTTAATATTGCAATTTCAACAAATCGATCATTATGGAATGAGCGGGCCTTGTGTGGGGCCGCATGGAGAAGCTTTAGCTTGTGATTGTATCTTAAAAAGCACAAGTATTAATACTTGTGCTCATGGAGTTTATTTTTTAGACTTAAACCCAAATGCATCAACTACACTTAATACAAAAGATTTTGTTTTTTTGTCAGATTTTATGTTTTGTGACGAATCAGAAAGAAGATTCACGGGAGATTTTAATGGAGATGGAAAAACAGATATATTAATTGTAAATAATAATTCCAAGGCTTATAGAATATTATCTGTAAAGCAGTTGTTGAGTGCTCCATGGGCTTCTATAGAAGTTATAGGAACAGGAACTTTGGATAAATATTCAGGTACAAAACAAATACTTTTAGGAGATTACAATGGAGATGGGAAAACAGATCTTATGATTCCGGACTCAGAGGGCGGAGAAGATAAAGTTTTATGGCATATTTATTACAGTAATGGTAATATTTCTGGCGGAGAATATTTTTCAAAAGAATCCTGTAATATTGTAGAATATAGACCAAATACCTCAAAAGAAAGCCCTAATCCTTTTAATACACAGGTACATTTCAGTACTTATTTTGCTATGGATATTAATGGTGATGGCAAAACAGATATTGTCAGGGTATGGCGCAAGTATTACAAACCAGCTTGGACCATTAATGATCATAATACTGCCTGGCAAATTACGGCTTTTGCTAATAATATTGGCAACACAGCAAGTGCAGCAGCATTTCCTCTTGTATATAATTCTGATAATAGTAATATTTCCCCTATTACAGGTCAGCCGGGTAATTATTATTCTGACTCTCCTGATATTCCAATCCCAATCACTTCAAACTATAAATACAACGGAGCGAATACAGATCTTATAGTAGTTAGAGGGCATTACAACAAAATTGAATACTACCAGTTTAATAAAAATGTTGACACTGAAAATAGATTAATTTCTGTTATAGAATCTAATAATAATATCAAGCAAAAGATTGAGTATAAACCAATGGAATCTCCTGATGGAGGATTAGGAAATGCGACAACAGATTTTTATTCATCGGCAAATAGTGCTGTTTATCCTAATATCGAGATTATTAGAAATCCTAACAGTTATTTAGTTTCAAAACTTACCGCAACTATTAATGGTATTTCTAAATATCAGGATTTTAGATATAGAGGGTTTATTTCTAATTTTTTTTATGGTACAGTTGGTTTTGCACGTACAACAAGAAGCAGCTGGTATTTATCGGCTTCAGATCCTAAAATTTGGACCACGCTATATAATGATGTTAATTATCGCGGAGCAAACACTATTGTTTGGAGCAGTACTAATGCAAGTACAGTATTTAATGCAACACCAAGTAATTTACTAAGTACCAAAACAAATATTTTTGATAACTATACAAACCCAGCATCAAAGATATATAACATTTTATTGCGTTCTCAAACTGTTATTGATAACGTAACGAATACCAAAACAGAAACAGCGTATACCTATGACGGCACCGTGCAGAGTGCCAGTTATTATGGTATAGAAACCAAAAGTATTACCAAACAGTATAGCGGCTCGGCTGTACAGGGAACTACCACGGTTGAAAGTCAGTATGATCATAACCCTAATGGTGCCGGGGCAGCTTATTATATAGGAAGACCCAAAAAAATACATACAACCGTTTCTGTTTATACAGGAGATACCCGTACAGCCGAAGAAGATTATACTTATACAGGCTTTAATTTAACCAAAACCGCGAAAAAAGGACATAATACGTATGCCGTTATCGAAGACTTAACTTACGATACGGCAGGCAACATACTTACTAAAAAAGTAAGTGCGCCCGATGCCCCGGTTCCTGCAGCTCCAAGAACGATTACCGATGAGTATGACAGCACCAGACGTTTTGTAATTAAGAAAAAAGACCATCAGGGCTTTGTGACGACCTTTACTTACAATACACTGGGACAGGTAAAAGAATCTAAAGATTATCTGGGCGTGGTAAGCAGTTATACCTACGATAATTGGGGCAGACTAACAGGCAGCAGCACCCAAAATGCTTCTTCAACCCCTTTAACGACTTCTATTGCCTATGCTAAACTGGCTGACGGAGGGTATACGACCACTTCGACCACTAATACCGATGCCAAAACCATTACACAGTACGATGTGCTGGGCAGGGTGGTAAAAACCTCTGTCAAAGGTTTTACTGCGGGTTCTATGGTGTCCAGACAAACCGTTTACGACGGGCTGGGACGTAAAATAAAAGAGAGTGAACCTTATTATACTTCTCCGGGTTTATGGACCGTATACGAGTACGACTATATCATGCGCCCGGTAACCATAACATCTCCTACAGGTAGAATACAAACAATTTCCTATTCCGGACTCAAAACCACCAGTAACGACGATGGTAAAATTACTACCGCTACTGTAGATGCTTTGGGCAATAAAGTACAAACTACAGATCCGGGCGGAACAGTGACTTTTACCTATTATGCCGGCGGACAGTTAAAAGAATCCAATTACGATGGAAATAAAGTTAGCATCGTGATAGACGGCTGGGGCAATAAAACAGAAATGAAAGACCCCAGTGCGGGAACCTATACGTATTCGCATAACGCTTTTGGACAGTTAAAAACCGAGACAACACCAAACGGAACGACAACCTTTTACTACGATGATGCCGGAAGAACTACAGAAAAAACGATAAAAGGAACCAATACAGATACCAAAACCACTTATACGTATAACAATACGACAAATTTAATAACCGGAAGCCTGCTGGTTAACAATCTGGAAGGGAACAGTATTACCAATACTTTTGAATACGATACTTATAAACGAATTAGTAAAACAACCGAAACGACTCCTTATGCCGCATTTACCAAAGAACTTACATACGATGCCTACGGACGTGCACTGACCGAAACCTCGACGGCATCTATCTCAGGTAAGTCGAGTGCAAAGAAAATAAAACATACCTATCAGAATGGTTTTGCCTGGCAGATAGTAGACGATGCCACACAAAAAGTGCTCTGGCAGACCAATGGCCTTAACGAAAGGGGACAGCTTACCGAAGCCGTTTTAGGAAACGGAATTGCCCTGAACAATATGTATGATTCCTACGGTTATACCAGGCAGTTTAAGTGGGACAGGACGGGAACCAGCCCCGGAAATGTTATGACACTTACTACTGATTTTGAACCCAAAAGAGGAAATCTGAAAAGCAGGACCAACAGCCTTTTTAACTGGAACGAGAGTTTTACATACGATGAACTGGACCGACTGCTGACCTATAACAACGAACAGGGACAAAAGGAAACTCAGAGTTACGATTTAAAAGGGAAGATTACCCAAAATAATCTGGGAACCTATAACTATACCGTAACTGGAAAAACCTATCAGAACAATTCGATAACGCTTAGTACTGATGCACAAAATTATTATAAAAATAGAGGAACAGGTACTGCTCAGGCACCTAAAATGGATCTGGATATAGGATATAATACCTTTAAAAACCCCGTATATATTAAAGAAAAAGGCCGGGATGGAAATTATATTGATTACCTGAGTTTTACCTACAATGATGGTAATGATCGCAGTACCCTGTTTTATGGAGGATCGCAGGAGGATAAATTGCTGCGGCCGCTTCGTAAACATTATGCTGCCGATGGCAGCATGGAAATTAAAGAAAACCGTACCACCGGAGCCATTGAGTTTGTAACCTATATAAGCGGAGACGGTTACAGCGCACCGCTGCTGGTAAAAAGCGATGGCACTGTACAAAATTACTTATATTTACACAGGGATTATCAGGGTACGATTCTGGCCGTAACGGACCCTGCAGGCGCTATAGTCGAAAAAAGGCTTTTTGATGCCTGGGGAGCTCTTTTAAAAGTGCAGAACGGTGCCGGTACGGCCTTGACCGGTTTAACGGTTTTAGACCGGGGGTATACAGGACATGAACATCTGCAGAGTGTGGGACTTGTGCATATGAACGGCCGTTTGTACGATCCTAAACTGCACCGTTTCCTGCAGCCCGATAATTTCATACAGGATCCGGCCAATACGCAGAATTACAACCGTTACGGTTATGTCTTAAACAACCCGCTTAAATATACCGACCCGAGCGGAGAAGTCGTAATAGGATTTGCGGGTACTGTGCTCATTGGAGTTACTATTGCGGCTATGACTTATACCCTGACCGCTTTACTGGCGGATGTTCCTTTTAGTGTAGGAGGCCTGCTCAAAGCGGCTTTTATAGGGGCTGCCAGTTCTGCTGTTACCTATGGGATAGGGAGTGCTGCCGGCACCATTAGTAACTTTTATGTTAGTGCCAGTGTCAGTGCCGTGGCCCATGGTACTTTCCAGGGCGGTATGACGGCTATTTCCGGAGGGAAATTCTGGAGCGGTTTTGCAGCCGGGGCTTTAAGCAGTATTGCTGCGAGTGCCTGGGGTGCAGATCTAAATGGATCAAAAAATGAAGGACTGGGCTGGGCTGGCAGTGTTCGCAGCAGTAATGAAGGTATGATTGCTTTTGGTACAGTTTCCGGAGGTGCTGGGGCGGCTTTAACAGGAGGTAATTTTTGGCAGGGAGCCGTTACGGGGCTTGTGGTTTCTGGGTTGAATCATTTTGCGCATCAAATGGATAACAATATGTTTGATGACGAATATGATCAAAAAGGAAGAAAAGTTACTAGAGAATCTTTAGGAATTAAAGTTACAGATGATAAAGAAACGATGATTGAAAAAATGTTAAAAGGTATGAAAATTGGAGATATTATGGATGGGGCCGAATTATCTTTTTTAGATAGTAAAGCGGCTCTAGGGATTGATAATATTCAGAGAATTTCTAATACAGATTTTAAAGTAAATAGGACATTCCTTGGTATGTCAAAAATAGATAAAGATGCATCAATCAGTTTAAAAAAAACAACAATAGAGGGGAATTATAAAAATAAACAAGGAAAAATTGTACATGGTTTTGCTACTGGAATAAAAGTAACAACTAAAGGGCTTCCATTACAGATTGTTGAAAATAGATCATATAATGGGTATATAATTAATCAAAATCAGGGACAAATAATAGTTAACGGAAATTTTTTATCATGGGATTTATAAACGAAAAATATCTTAAAATAAGTATCATATTTCTAATACCTCTGTTATCAATAATTTTATTCGTATTGTTCTATGTTTTTTTGAGTTCAGAAATATTTGGAGGGATTGCAGAATTTTTAAATAATATATTAAAAAATAAGAAAAAAGAGATGTTCCCTTGGATTGCTGAGATACCATTCATATTTTTCTTTTCTACGTTTTTGTTTTTTTGCTTGTCGTTATTTCTTTATAAAAAAATAAAGGCAAAAATATTTTCAAAAGCTTTAAAAGTGAATTTAATTCTTTTTTCTTTTCTTCTTTTATATTCATTTTTTGTTCTGGCTAAATTCTATTTGTTATAAAACCATCTCATTGCTGCCAGTGCGTGGAGTGGAGGAGTGACTAGTGAAACAGCTGATGGTGTTACAACAAGAACAGTACATCAGGGTTTAAGTGGAGCTGCAGGTATGGCAAATGAGTTTGGTACGATTGCTTTTAGTACGGTTTCAGGAGGTGCCGGTGCCGCTTTAACAGGAGCTAATTTCTGGCAGGGAGCCATTACAGGACTGGTGGTTTCTTGGCTGAATCATTATGTGCATAAAATAGAAGAGAGACATTCACTTTTATCTAGGTTTAAAGACAAGAATTTTGCTAAAAAGAATCCTGATTTTTCAGATGCTGGTCTAGCAAGGATGAATGAAGGAGTTGTAGGGTTGCAAGATGCATACGAAACAGGAGGTAGTCCAACAGTTACATATGATAATGAAGATATGTCAACCGATGCAATTACCAGTAAAGGGCATGTGTCTATCAATAAAATAAACATGCAATACAAAACCAATTTAGAGTATGCGGGTGTTTTATTTCATGAATACAGACACGCTTATCAATTTATAACTCCTTATATGGGGTTTAAAACTATGGAAATGGCGTATCTAAGTATTTATGGAACAGGAACATATATAGCTGCAATTGGAGAGACTTTTGGAGGTTACTTAGCAGCAATGGAATATGATGCGTATGCTTTTCAGTATAGAATGGGGGATAATGCTCCATATGTTGTTAAAATGATGAATTATAAGTCAGGTCAAATCAATCCATATAAATGATATTAAATAATAGAACTTTTCATATGAAACAATTACTCACAATATTGATTTGTTTAGTTGTACAAAGTTGTGCAAAATCAAAGGATTCTTCAACAAACGATTTGGAACTTATTTGTTATAACAAAAAGATTCTTTCTTATTCTAAAAGCAGTACTGGGGATACGATTAATATTATTAGATACTCATTAAAAAATAATTCTAATCAACTATATTTTATTAATAACATTATAAAATTACCCGAACTAAGAATGATTATGTTAAAGAAAAACGGAATTAATATATCAATCTATGATAAAAATAATATTGAGGTAGAATATTTTCAGCCTATTAAAAGTGAATTTGATAGTAGATCAATTGACAATAAACTAGTTTATTTAGAAGGCATTAAAACTGAAGAGAAAAGACTTGGTTATGAGCATTCAGTTGAATATTTTAAAAATACACAAAGGGAGGAGCTTTTTTTTATTCACCCTAAAGAAATTTTATTTTTTGAATGCTCAATAAATATAAACAAACCGATAAAACATAATGGGAATCGGCTATTTTACGCCAATTTAGATTCAAAAGTCGATTATTATGCTAAATTAAAAATAGTCAGTGATAGCTCGAATTATAAAAATGACTTACCAAGAGATGTTTTAGAAACAATAAATGCAAATAATGCAAAAGTTTATCACGGTGTCATAGAGAGTAAAAATAAGGTGCTTGTTAAGGTTCTGGAATAAGAATGATAGTTGATAGTTAAGTTTCTCGCAGCAGTAACGAAGGTATGATTGCTTTTGGTACGGTTTCCGGTTGTGCTGGTGCCGCTTTAACGGGAGGTAATTTCTGGCAGGGAGCGGTTACCGGACTTGTGGTTTCCGGGTTGAATCATTTTGCACATAAGATGCAGGAAACAGGACATTTGAAACAATGGCTTAAATCTGCAGGTGTCAATTATAAAGACATTCCAAAAATGACTCCTCAACAAGTACGTGAACTTATAAATAAAGTACCTGAATTAGCGCAATTTTATAGTGAAAGTGGAAGCTTTAATATTGCAGTAAATAAGAATGTTGATTATGATTTAACAAGTGGAAGTACTAAAACAAGATTTGGTACTATGACTTTTGGAACAGATGCATTTAAGAGTATGTTGAATTTAGGCAGATCTATTATACACGAGACAGGTCACGCTTTGGACCTTTTCACAGGTAATTATGCTAAATTTAATTCTTTGTTAGATAAAGATTTTAGAACGGATGTTATGGAGTATAGAATGTATGAGCGTGAATTGCAATATGTTCTTCCTGAGTACAATAGGTCAGGGTTAAATTATAGAAATGAATTTTATATGAGAATATCAAATAGAGGTTATGACCCGGATTCATTCTTAAAATGGTAATTATGAGAAATCTACTTTTTTTAGTTTTATCGATTTCTTTTTCTTGGTTAAGTCACTCCCAAGATTTGGTTAATGATGATGAATATGAAATTTACGGTACATTAATTGGAGAGCAGGGGTACCAATTTTATCCTATAAATTTTGGAATACCGATTAATTTGAAATTTGAAGTTAATGATTCTATTTATAGAGAGATAGAAAAGACACATTTAAAATCTTTTAACCAAAGAAAAATGTTTGCTGTGGCTTTAAAATATAGTATTAATAAAACATATAAACTTATCGAGAGTGACCGATATAATCAAATTTATTTAAGCCCAATTTATTTTAAAAGTAAAGATGAAGCATATTTTATTTATATTATAAAAACAAATCTTAAGAAACCATATTCATATTTTATACAAGCAAAAAAGATAAATAATAAATGGGGCTTATCGGATTATTATGTAATTTACTAATGTCTAGCCTATGATTAAGTATACTTTTTATTTAACTGTTTTTATAATTTGCGCTTGTACAAACAGTCATAATTTAAAAAAAACAGAGCAGGAAGAAATAGACTTGTTTTTTGAAAATTTTATTAGAATTAAAAAGGATTATTTAGACTTTGAAAAAATTAAATATATAAGTTATGGCGATTCTCTCGCTCTTAAATATTGGATTGAAGAAAGTCGAGTTGATACAATTTATTTAAAGAAATATTTTAAACTGACAAGCGTTTATCAGAAAAATCATATTGTTTTTGAAAGACCTATTGTGTTCGATAGGTATAAAGTATTTGATTTTGAAGACTTCTATAAGTATAAAAGAAAAAATCCTAATGTGAACTTTAATGAATATTTTTCCAGGAACTTTAATAAAAGAGAGCTGATTACAGTTAATTTTTTAGTTTTCAATGAAGAAAAAAATAAAGCGTTACTTTATTACTCTTTAGATTATGGTTATGTTGAAGTGTATTTCAAAAAAAACAATGAGTGGTTCTTATTAAAAGAGATCAGTCAAATTACACCGTAAACTAAGAGATTTTTTTTACAGAGAAAATATTTGGCAGGGAGCCGTTACGGGGCTTGTTGTTTCTGGGTTGAATCATGTAGTGCACATGATAGATGAGAAAAAAGACTTGCTTTCGAGATTCAATAAAATCAATCCGCATGAAGAGGCGCCTAAAAATGTAAACTCTTTAAAAGCTTTACTTGATGATGTAGATGGTTTAGGTGCATTTCATGAAGCAAGTGGAAAGTACGAGTTAAAATATGGAGGAAGAAGTGATAAATATAGAGGATATACTGTTGATGAAACAAAAACACATATTTTTTATGATAATGCATACAGTAGTTATTATAGGTTAGCTTCAACAATGTTTCATGAATTTTATCATGCTTTTCAATATAATTATATGAATGGTATGATGTATAATGTACTTGGTAATAATGGATATAAAACAGGTTACATGTATGTGTCAGGTATAGAAATACCTTATATTGGTGAAAGGGTTTTAGAATGGAATGCTTACAATTTTGAATATAGTTTTTTAGGAAATACGTCTTCCTATGTTAGAGATGGGTTAAATTTATATAAACACAAATAATGAAAAATTTCGTAATTATTTTTTTAGTCTTTATTGTATCATGTAATCACAAAAATGATAACCAATTAGAACTTGAAATTCTAAATGAGAGTATCGTTTCTTTTAAAAATAAGGATAATGTGCATGATATCTATGAAAATATGAAAGATTCAAATATTGTAAATAAGTCAAAAACTATTGTAACGTATAAGCTTACCAACCATAGTAACTCATCTTATTATTTTAATTTGAATCCTAATTCTAAGTTTCAATATAAACTTGAAGGGATTGAATTGAAAAGTGGAAATTTATGTGTCTACGAAAATGATAATAATAAAGTGGTAAAAATAAACACTCATAGAATGGATCCTAATTTTAATGAAAATGATTGTTATAACAAAAAATTAAAAATTTCAAATTTTCTAGGGTATTCTAAGGATTTTAATTCTCCATACATATAAGAACAATTAAACTTTACAATTCATCCCAATGAAACTTTATTTTTTGAGTGGTTTGTTAATCTTCCCTACGGGAATGAGATTCAAAATGCACATTTAGAATTGGATAAAAGAAAAAAATATTATGCGGAGATAATTATGTTTAGTGACTCTGTTAATTACAAAAAGTCTTTATCTAGAACAATATTAAAAACTATAAAAAAAAATGGATATGAAGTTTATCATGGTGTAATTAAATCTAAAAATAAAGTTCCCATTAAGTTTGTTGAATGATATGTATGGTGATAATTAGTCTCTGGATTGAATCATTATGTACATAAAATAGAGGAAAGATTAACATTACTACAGTATTTCAAAGAGGCTCAAATAGATCCTAAAGCTATGCCTGAAAAAAGTATTAATTCAATAAATTATCTGAAAAATAACATTAAGCAGCTTTTAAAATTATATACAGAAAGCCAGGTGAATACTATTACAGTAGATCCTCAGGAACGTGGTGACAGAGGACAAATCGCAACTACTTATAGTGACAACACGATGACTTTTTATGGGGCTTCTTTTGAAAACAATTTGATGTTAGCTTATACAATGTTTCATGAAGGTGCTCATGCCTATTTTAATTTGATAGGACTCTCTGCACAATGGAAAAGTGATTATGTACGTGATGTAGCAAAGGTCATAAATGAATATAATGCTCATAGAATGATGTATGAATTATATGAAAATTATATTACTGAGGATTTTTTAAATTATAATGATAGTATGAATGCAAATTCTTATGGAAACGGGAATAAGGATCATTGGCAAAGTGTAATGAATATATTTAAATAATTATGAAAAAAATTGTGTTTGCTTTTTTAGTTTTAACCTCTATTGGTTGTTTTGCCCAAAAAAAAGGAGCTGTAAAATTGGAGATTTTAGATCAAAAATTGTATTACTATGACTATACAAAAATAGATTCAAATCCAAAAAGATCAGAGCTAGGGAATTGGAAATTAAAAGACAGTATATTTAGTTTTTGCAAAAACGTCATAACTTATAAGATCACTAATAATTCAAATAATAAATATTTTTTTGTAATGAATGATGATAACTTTTCTGACATCAACAATGTAGACTATATATCTATGTATAATAGGGATTATCAAACTAAAGTGCAGATGGCAATAATAAATTCAAGCAAAAAAAATATTAGTCCATCCTTAAAAGGAGAATATATTTATTTAAGAAATCCGGATCATGGTTATTGTCTGCATTTTAAAGATAGTCTGGAAAATGCCAATTATGAAAATAAAAATTACAATAGATATTATAAAAATATTAAAAAATATGGATTTGTATTATATCCAAAAGAGTCTAAAACATTTAAAACTGTTGTGTATTTGCCATTTTCATCAAGGGATATAGATAATTTTGAGTATTGGGACTATTTTTATCCAAATGTAAGTTTTGAAAATCAGTATTTTTTTCAATTAGTATTTAAAAATAATGTTGATTACATATCTAGTTACATGCCAAATGAAAATTACGAAGAATTGTTAAAGAATGGTGTCAAAATTTATAATGGCGAGTTAAAATCAAATGCGGTTCCTATACACTCAAAACAGAATATTCCAGAAGTCTATAAGTAATCTGTTATTTCTGGGGGAAAATTCTGGAGGGGTTTTGCAGCCGGGGCTTTAAGCAGTATTGCTGCGAGTGCCTGGGGCGGAGGAGTCACTAGTGAAACAGTTGAAGGTGTTACAACAAGAACAGTGCATCAGGGTTTAAGTGGAGCTGCAGGTATGGCAAACGAGGTTGGTACGATTGCTTTTGGTACAGTTTCAGGTGGTGCCGGTGCCGCTTTAACAGGAGGTAATTTTTGGCAGGGAGCCGTCACGGGGTTAGTGGTTTCTGGGTTGAATCATCTGGCACATCAGATGAATCTACTAGGAAAACAAGATATAGATATGGATAAATTAATTGCATCTTATCCTGGTGATGAAAATTCCCAAATATCATCAACTGATGCGTTTATACAGGTTGGAGGAGAAGTGAAGGATTTTTATGATAAGTTTGTTGCAAAATATCCAGGAACGGTTCCAAATGCTTGTGCAGTACGAGAGTCAATAGCATTTAATGATTCGGGGCATGAATTGAATTATGTAAAAGATCAGACATACAAAGGTGCAAATGGGAAAAATTATTATTTAAGTTCAGAACAAATGGCAAAAAATTTGCCGAAACAATTTAAATTAACAGCAACTACAACTAAAAATAGTTCTTTAAGTAGTTTTAATGGACAAAAGGGCATTTATTTTATGCAACCAAAATTGCCTTCAGTCTTTGGAGCAACAGGGCATATTTCAATTTGGAATGGAATGACTGTTCTCGGAGGACATTCATATGCAAATCACAGTCAATTTTATCAAGCAACTTTATTTAAATAAAATGTAAAATGAAAAAAAAATTATTACTCTGCTTTGTCTTATTTGTAAATGTTACAAATTCACAAACTTTGAAACAAAAAGAGAATATCGAAAAATGGTTCAATAATTATGGAATTTGTAAATGTATAACACAAGCGTATTGGCTAAAAAACATTAAAATTGAAGATAAAAGTATGTTTTTTTGGAATCAAAATATGCCGATCTCTTCTAATAATGTAGAAAATCTTGAAGATAGTATTAACATATATGTAAAAAAAAATATATCTGGAAATAATATGATATTAAAAAATTGTATACTAATTACTGAAGACAAAGTTTTTCGAGAGATGATTACTGAAATCATAAAATCAGATAAAATTCTTAAACTAAATAAATATGTTATAAAAGAATAGGATAACCTTTCGAGAAGCTATTTCATAACTAAAACTATTAATAATTTTTTAATATTTCCGGAGGGAAATTCTGGTGCGGTTTTGCAGCCGGGGCTTTAAGCAGTATTGCTGCGAGTGCCTGGTGCGGAGGAGTCACTAGCGAAAACAATTGAAGGTGTTACAACAAGAACAGTGCATCAGGGTTTAAGTGGAGCTACAGGAATGGCAAACGAGGTTGGTACGATTGCTTTTGGTACGGTTTCCGGGGGTGCCGGTGCCGCTTTAACAGGTGGTAATTTTTGGCAGGGAGCCGTTACGGGGCTTGTGGTTTCTGGATTGAATCATTATGTACATAAAATAGAGGAAAGGTTAACATTACTACAGTATCTCAAAGAGGCTCAAATAGATCCTTACTCTAAACCTGAAAAAAGTATAAATTCAATAGATTACCTGAAAAATAGTATTAAGCAGCTTTTGAAATTATATACAGTAAGCAAAGTCAATACTATTACAGTAGATCCTCAGGAATATGGCAGCAGAGGACAACTCGCAACTACTTATACTGACAATACAATAACTTTTTATGGGGCTTCTTTTGAAAACAATTTGATGTTAGCTTATACAATGTTTCATGAAGGTGCCCACGCCTATTTTAATTTGATAGGACTCTCTGCACAGTGGAAAAGTGATTATGGGCGTGATGTAGCAAAGGTCATAAATGAATATAATGCTAATAGAATGATGTATGAACTATATGAAAGTTATATTGGTGGGGATTTTTTAGATTATAATGACTATATGAATGCAAATTCTTACGGAAACGGGAATAAGGATCATTGGCAGCGTGTAATGAATATATTTAAATAATTATGAAAAAAATTGTGTTTGCTTTTTTAGTTTTAACCTCTATTGGTTGTTTTGCCCAAAAAAAAGAAGCTGTAAAATTGGAGATTTTAGATCAAAAATTGTATTACTATGACTATACAAAA
>NZ_JBMDKA010000041.1:0-39686 GCF_057809475.1 Flavobacterium sp. FG19
CTGCAAAATCTGCGTGAAATTAATTCGTACAATTCAATATAGATTTTTTAACCATACAGATTAAAATAAATTCGTGAATTCGTGGCTGGCTTTTTTTAATAAACCATTTACACTAAATTTGAGAAACTTAAAACTTAAACCATGAAAATTATAAAATGGGGTATTATAGGCTGTGGAAATGTTACAGAAGTTAAAAGCGGTCCAGCTTTTCAGAAAGCACCAAATTCTGCCTTAGTAGCCGTTATGCGAAGAGATGCAGCTCTTGCCGAAGACTATGCCAAACGTCATAACGTTCCAAAATGGTATTCTAATGCTGAAGATCTGATTAATGATCCGGAAGTAGATGCCGTTTATATAGCAACTCCGCCTTCATCTCATAAAGAATATACTATTTTATGTGCCAAAGCGGGAAAACCCGTTTATGTTGAAAAACCTATGGCATTGACTTTTGAAGAATGCAGCGAAATGATCAGCGCCTGTAAAGAGCATGATGTGCCATTATTTGTGGCCTATTACAGAAGAGCTTTACCTCGTTTTCTAAAAATAAAAGAATTAATTGACAAAGGCAAAATTGGAACTGTACGCCATGTAAACTGCGTTTTGTACCATTCTTTTGAAGCCCGTTACGACGACGAAATCAACCTGCCTTGGACCGTTCTTCCGCATATTTCCGGAGGAGGTATTTTTGTTGATTTAGCCTGTCATACGTTAGACTTTCTGGATTTTGTTTTAGGACCGATACAATCCGTCAAAGGGCATGCGACTTCACAGCTAAAAGCCTATCCTGCCGAAGATGCCGTTTCGATGTCCTTTTTATTCGAAAACGGAATTCACGGATCAGGTATCTGGAATTTTGCCAGCTTTGAACGTTATGATAATACTGAAATTGTGGGTGACAAAGGAAAAATATCCTTTTCAACTTTTGGTAATGATCCAATCCATATTCAGTATACTAATGGCGAAAAAGAAAGTATTACTATCGAGAATCCGCTTCATATTCAGCAGCCGCTTATTGAAAAAATTACTGCCGAACTTTTAGGTCATAAAGATTCTTCTCCCTCTAACGGAATCTCCGGAGCAAGAACAACCTGGGTTATCGATCAGGTTTTAAAAGAATTCAGGAATAAATAAACTATTGCTTCGGTGTAACCAGTACTATCTAGAGTGAAATCTCTCCCCGCAAGGCTGTTTCAAAAACATTTTTGAATTCGTTTTGCGGGATATTGTGTCCTAACAGATACATTAATTTGGTGATTGCGGCTTCTGTAGTAATGTCTTTTCCGGAAATTACACCCAGTGATTTTAAAGCCGTACTGGTTTCATACTGTCCCATATTGACACTTCCGCCAGAACATTGTGTTACATTTACGATGTGCATTCCGGACTGAATCGCTTTCTGGATCAGGTTTAAAAACCAGTCTTCGGTAGGTGCATTTCCTGAACCATACGTTTCCAGAACAATTCCGCGTAAACCCGGAGTAGCTAAAATCGAAGCCAGAACTGTTTCGCTCATTCCCGGAAACATTTTGATAATAGCCACATGATTGTCCAGTTTTTTATGAACAATAAGCTCCGCTCCTTCTTTTACCGGAAGAAATAAATGAGAATTTAGTTTTAAATGAACTCCTGATTCTACCAATTCAGGATAATTAGGTGCCGTAAAAGCCCTGAAGTGTTCGGCATTTACTTTTGAGGTACGGTTACCTCTGTATAGTTTGTATTCAAAATACAAAGAAACCTCGTTAATTACCGGTTTTCCGTTTTCCTGCAATGATGCAATCTGAATTGCCGTAATTAAATTTTCTTTGGCATCGGTACGCAGATCTCCAATTGGCAGCTGCGATCCGGTAAATACTACCGGTTTTGCCAGGTTCTCCAGCATGAAGCTCAATGCTGAAGCCGAATAAGACATCGTATCTGACCCGTGCAATACGACAAATCCGTCATAAGAAGTATAATTCTCCTCGATAATGGCCGCCATTTTGGCCCACATTTCGGGATTCATGTTCGAAGAATCTATTGGATTCTCGAATGAAACAGACTCAATTTCACAATCCAGTTGTTTGATTTCAGGAATCTTTTGTATCAATTTACTAAAATTGAATGCTTTAAGTGCTCCCGTTTCAAAGTCTTTGCTCATACCGATGGTTCCTCCGGTATAAATCAGCAGTATTTTAGCTTTAGATGACATCTTGGTATTTTAATTTATTGACCACCGGATTGGCGTACATGGCCAGAAATCCTTGTCGTGTAACCGGATTATCACTTCCGATACGCATTTCTAAACGACGCTCAAAAAGCTGTTTTTCGCTTTCCTTGTACTTATCGGCAAATCGGTCTGTTTCGTTTAAAATATCGTAAGCAATAAAATTAGTCGGCCATAATTGATAGTTTTTCAAAATAACATCATCGATAGTTTGTGCCAATGCCAGAACCTGCTTATTAGAATTATCATTTTCGGCCACGATCTGATCGATTTCGCTATCTAAAACATCTCCGACAGAAATATGGATTCTTTTTTTAGTTCCCATAATACCGCTGATGATATTCATGAAATCCTCGTTTTTATCTTTTACATACACCTCGTTGTTGGCTTCGGCCATTAACTGCGGCATTTTTAGAACATCAGTAGGATCATATTCATACGAAATAGAAACCGGAACTATTTTTAATTTTTTGAAATAATCCATCAGGTTTTCTTCGTCAGAACCCATCCCGATCATTTTTAAAACTCCGGGATTGGTTTCGTCATTTCCGTCTTTTGTTCTTCCTTCTTTCTGGGCAATCCAAACCGAACGGTTTTCACGAAGCAGCAATTGTCCCATATATTCAGAAAGAAGCTTTGAACTCTGCAGCATTTCGCGGGGAGTTAATCCTCGTAAAACTAAAAAGTTTCGGTTCAGTTTGGCTAAAGTTGCCAGAAAAGCTTTTTTAACCAGATTATCTCCAATTGCAGATGCTGTCATTACCAAACCATGTTCAAAAAGGCAGACATTCAGCAAAGTAGTGTCTAAAAGAATATCTCTGTGATTCGATATAAATAAGTAAGAAGTATTAGGTTCCAGTTTTTCGAAGCCAGAAGTTGTTAAACCTTCTGAGCTTTTTTCTAAAACTTTCTGAATCGTGTTATAAATAAAGTTGCATTGAAAATCACGAATAGAATGTGTTTTCTTTAATTGATCTTTCCAAACCTCATCATCCACTTCCGGAAAAGTAAAGTTCATCATGGTTTTCATCATAGGATGATTGACAACACCATGAAGTGCTTCATTTATTTCGGAATCATAAAACGGTCGAATGGCATCAAATTTCTGCATTATTTATATTGATTTTAAGTGGGCAAAAGAACAAAAAAAAAATTACAATTTTGTAAGGTGCAGGTTAAATCCCAAAAACCTCTTTTGAGTTCTGCGTTGTTACTGCTGCTATTTCATCTTCAGAAACGTCATAAATAGCTGCCAGTTTTGAAATTACATTGACTAAATAACTGCTTTCGTTTCTTTTTCCTCTATACGGAATTGGGGCTAAGTAAGGAGAATCTGTCTCCAAAACAATATGTTTTAAGTCGATTTGATTTAAAAACTGATCGATTTTTCCGTTCTTAAAAGTGACAACACCCCCGATTCCTAATTTCATATTATAAGAAATAGCTTGCAGCGCCTGTTCTAAAGTTCCGGAAAAACAATGAAAAATCCCAAATAAATCTTGAGATTTTTCTTCTTCTAAAATTTCAAAAATCTCATCAAAGGCTTCACGGCAATGAATTACGATAGGCAGTTTGTATTGTTTGGCCAGCTGAATTTGTCTTTTAAAAGCAGTCTGCTGTTCTTTTAAATGCGTTTTGTCCCAATACAGATCGATCCCGATTTCTCCAACAGCATAAAATTTCCTCTTCGCCAGTTCGGCTTCAACATGTGCTAATTCTTCCTGATAATTATCTTTTACATAAGTAGGATGCAATCCCATCATCAGGAAAATATTATCCGGATAATTTTTCTCTAAATCGTACATGGAAGCTGTAGCAGCCGCATCGATGGCAGGAATAAAAAAACGGGTAACTCCGGCATTGATCGCTCTCTGAATCATTTCGTCACGATCCTGATCAAATTCTTCTGAATATAAGTGTGTGTGTGTATCGGTAATAACAGGTGCTGAATTCACTGGTAAACTTTTAAAAAAGCCAAAATTACGACAATATTAAAACAATACCAATTTTGTAGAGATTAACGGACGCGGATTTAACGGATTTAGTTCGTAAAAACGCGGATAAAAACAGATTTTTTTTCCTGTGATCACTAAAAAAACCTTTGTCAAAGTACTATACGATTAACAAAGGTTTCTCAATATATTTTATTACAAATATCTAATCCAGCTGATGCAAAAGTTCTTCAACCTGATCGTAGCCTTCATAATCTTCAGAAATCGTTTCGAGGATTTTTTTACAGCCTTCGTAATCTTTTTGTTTTAATTTCGATAATGCCAGGTACCAGACTGCTTTTTCTTTGTATACCGAATCTCCTGCTTTTAGCTCGTTAAAAACCGTTTCTGCTTTTATATAATGGCTTTCTTCTAAAAGTGAAACTCCGTAAAAGAATTGGATTTCAGCTGTTTTTTGTTTCTTTAAAACGGTTTCAAAAAGCGGAATCGCTTTGTTATAAGTCTTTTTATTATAAGCTGTTTCGGCCTCTTTTAAAGTTTCGTCAACTGTTCCCCTTACTGTAAAAGAAGCTTGTTCAGGATTGTTATAATCGGCAAAAACCGGATTTTGGTTGTAATTGAAAAAGAAGAGTCCGAATAAAACCGCAACCGAAGCTGCTACGGCCAGATACCATGGTTTTAGTCCGATTACTTTTGGTTTTGTGCGGAAATGCTGCTCTGCGATCTGTGTCAGGTTTTCTTTAAAAGCCTCCCGTTCCTGATCTATTCCAAACTTATTAGCCAGCTGAAACTCTACATTTTTGTAGGTCTCAAACTGCGAAGCAAACTCCGGATCTTCGATTAATTGTTTCTCAAAGTCATTTTGGGCCTCAGCCGTTAATTCATTCTGAAGATATTGGTCAAATAATAGATAGCGTTCTTCGTTCATGACTAATTGTTTTTTAAAGATTTAAAGTTTTTTGCTTCCTGAATCCATTGGGTCAACTGTCCTGTACATAACGATTTTTTCTTACGGACATAACCGTAGGTTACGTTTAGTTTTTGGGCCACTTCTTCCATCGATTTAATTTCAAAACTTAGTTTTAAAAGCTCTTTGCATTTGTCTCCCAGTTTTTCAAACATGGTATCAAAAAGCTTTTGTTTTTCATCAAATTCTTCGGTCTGACCAATTAACTCCAGTGCAGATTCATTCATAGATACCGCATCTTCAATAATTGTTACCCCTTTATTGGATACTTTTTTCAGCTCGTTAAGCCATTTTCTTTTACACAACAAAAAGAAGTAGGCATCAAACGGACAGGTTAACTGTAACGAATTGGCTTTGGCCTGGTTAAAAAGCAAAATCAATATTTCCTGAACAACATCCTGCGCCTGATCTCTGTCGCCGGAATTGTTCATAACAAACAATACCACTTTGGGAACAAACTTTTTATAGATAGACTGAATTATGGCCGAGTCATTCCGGGCAAGACCATCAATGTATTTTTGATCAGGATGTACTTTGTTTTCACTCATAAAAAAACTTTTAATCAGATAAAGTTAAAAAAGAATCTCAAATAAATTTCAAATAAAGGGGTAACAATTCATTACTGCGATGGATATATGGGAACAAAAATCTTTTAAAACAGTTAAAAATTAAGAGAAAATGGAAACGTATCAATTTACAAACGAAAAGACTCTGGAACAATTTTACAAAATGATTTCTGCCAAAACACGAAACGGCTTTGTAATCGTAGAGCATAACGAGAAACTGCCTTATGTTGTTTTATCCAAAGAGAAAAAAACTATTAAACACGGACTTCACTTATTCCTGACCTGTCTCACTTTAGGTCTTTGGTCTGTTGTCTGGCTTTATTTGATTGTTACGCTTTCGCAGAAGAAAAGCATACTCGTGGCAGTTGATGAAGACGGAAACCTTTTTGAAGACAAATGTCTTTCGGCCTGAATAAAAAAAATTAAAAAACAGGGGTAACAAAATGCTGACCCCGGACATCTATCAACATAATAATCATTAAAACCAGAAATTATGAACACAAATTTTAAAACAATCGGACTTTTATTCCTTCTACTAATCTCTTTTGTAAGCTGTAATGACAGTGACGGTGATGATATTAAACTTTTGCCTCCAAGTGCAGCCGCTTTTAAAAGCATCAATGAAAAAGGACTGCAGAGCAATACACAAACCTTTACCATGACAGCCGGAAACGGTGTGGTGACCTTAACTTCTGCAAAAGGAGTAAAACTATACATAAACGGAGACTGTCTTACCAAAAACGGAAATCCTGTAACCGGACAGGTCGATATTGAATATGTAGAACTTTTTGATAAAGGAAATATGCTGGTAACCAATAAACCAACTATGGGAATTATGCCTGACGGAAAGAAAAACCTTTTAATTTCTGGTGGTGAATTCTTCATCAAAGCAACTCAGGGAGGAGTCGAATTACAAACCTCATGCACGATGAACATGATTGTTCCAACTGCTTTAACAAATGGTTTTGATAACTTAATGACTTTATGGACTGGAGTTATTGATGAAGAGGGCGAACTGGCCTGGAAAGATGCCAGAGGCGCTGACGGTAAAGGCGGTGTACAGGGCGAAGGAGACAATTATTATGTAACTTTTGGTAATTTCGGATGGACCAATGTTGACCGTTTTTACAGTGATCCAAGACCAAAAACTACGATTTTGGTTGATGTTCCGGATGGTTACGATAATAACAATAGTGCCGTTTACCTGTCTTATGACGGAGAAGGAACAAATGCCCTTGCCAAACTGGATACGTATACCAGCCAGGGATTATTTAGCGAACATTACGGACAAATCCCAATTGGTCTTGCCTGTCACATTATTTTCGCTACCGAAGACAACGGCAACTGGCGTTATGCTATTAAAGGAGTGACTACAACGGCCGATGCGGTTTACACCTTTACTTTAGCAGAAACAACAGTAGGTACCGAAGCTCAACTGGTTGCTGCCATTAATGCCATACAGTAACCTGCGAATGCTTTTTTAAGAAAAAGTGGTGATTTGCTCATCACTTTTTTTTACATTTAATCCTGTTTTAAAATTGATTCTGATGATTTTAGAACTAAAAACTGTCTCGTTATGAAACCACAACTGTCTATTTTCTTTCTTCTATTTTCTATTTTTTCAATAGGGCAAACCAAAGTAAAAGACACCATAACCCGAAGAGCCGTTATTGGTTTTATCCAGAACGGAAACGCTGTGAATTTTAAACCGGAAACACCTCCGCTGATTCCAATTGCCGGTGCACCAAAACCAAGTTATTCGTATTTATGGGAACTGGGCGACGGGCATTACAGCAAAGAAGCCGAACCTAAACATGTCTATAAGAAAAAAGGAACCTATACGGCCAGACTTGCGGTAACCAATAACTACGACAATGGAAAACCTCCCGCAGCACGTCCGAAAAAAGTAGCTGTTACGGATATTACTGATACCAATTATAAAGACATTGCTTCGATTGCAGATCAGAATGGTTTTGCGATTCTGAAAAACTGCGATCCTATTCCGGAACAGGAAATGGTAGTGGTCGTAAGTTACCAAAATCTGGAAAACTATGTTTCAAGCGGTAAATTGTATCTTTTTTATAATGAAAAACAATTTAAACACAACAATTTTGAATTAACTGATTTCAGGACGTATGCAGGCGAACGCGAAGTAAAAGAAAACCTGACCGCTGCTGTTAATGATCTGGAAGATTCAAACCGGTATGTGGCTGCCGCCGAAGGAAGTTACAACCCAAAAAAATACCGAAATACCACTACAGAAGAAGATTTGGACACCTCTTTACTGGAGGCTCATAAAACGTATCATAATGTATCGGTTTTAGAATTTGATGATGCCGATCCGGGTGAAACCCGAAATGTTTTTTATACGTTTAAAACTACGCCCGAAATGATCAAAGATACCAGCGCAACCGTTACCATGCGCGGGATTTTTGTTCCCAACCGAAGCTATAAAAACCATAAAATCAAAAATCTTGAAATGGAAATCGTAACTTCTCATGACCCAAATAAAATGGGATCTAACGGGAGTTTTATGAATTACAGACTAGTGCGTTTTAAAAGGGTAAATTTTAAAACGCGTTTTCAGAACAATGGCGAAGGGCCTGCCAGAAAAATTCGTCTGGAAACCGATATTCCGGATATGTTCGACAAAAAAACATTCCGCATTGAAAGTATGTACCCGGAATGCCCGATTTGTCCAAAAGGGGAAGAACCAACTGTAAGCTGCCTTGATACGATTATTACACCCAAACAAATCATCTTTACTTTTAAGAATATTTATCTTCCGGGAACCGAACAAAAAAATGTAAAGGAAAAAGACAGTACCAAAGGTTTTGTAAAATACTCCATGAAATTTGGAGAAGACTTTCATAAAGTCAAAACCAAAAGCCGTACTTCGATTATTTTTGATAAAAACGAACCTATTATTACTAACTACGCTACTACCCGGTTTTTACCCGGTATTTCAATTGGTGTCAAAGCGGGTTATAACTTTTATCCGGATCTCGATAAATCTACCAGTTACTTTTTGGGAGCGACAATTTCGCCTTTTAAAGCGTATCGTTTTTACTGGCAGGCGGAATGGGTAAATGCTTTAAACCAATACAATAGTGCCGTAAATGTTACAGACCAAACCATTACAAATGCTAACGGGACAAGGCAGTTTCAGCGTATTACAACTACAATCGAAAATAAAAATATCAATTGGGAAATTCCTGTTTTGATTCGGTACAATATTAATAATTACATTGGAATTGGTGCCGGAATCCAGGCCAATATAAATGTCTCATCCGAACAGAATCAAAATATACAAACCGATACTTATGAAGGAGATAAGGAAAACTTTCTGATCAGTTCTGTTGTGAGTTCCAATAGTATCAAAAATACTTTTACAGATGTAAAAACAGGTCTTCTATTTGATTTAACGGCTGGTTTTGCCCGAATTGGCCCAAGTCTTGGAGCCCGCTATGTGATTAATTTTGAACAGAATTTTAATTATTTTCAGGTATATGGCATATGGCGATTTTAATTTTTTTTCATCAAATAAGTTATATGGTTTACTATTCTTTTTCCTGAGTTTAAATGTTTTTGGACAAAATCAGGAGGATAAAATTTATCATGCCATTGATGTTTTTACAGCTCATCCTTCTGCAAAGGCATTACAGGATTTAACGAATACTGAAACGGCTTTCTGGCAAAATACAAAGTCTAAAACCAAAGAGGAATTACTTGCCATTGTGGTTCTGAACTGCAACAAAGCCTATTATGAAAATCAGTTTGGTCAGACTCAGAATGCGGTTTTGAGCTATGAAAAAGCCTGGCAGGTATTTCAGAAACATCAGCTTACAGATTACGATATTGTCGAATTCTGCTTAAAACCTTTGGGTAATTTATATACGACTCTGGGCGATTATGACAGTGCCGAAAATACTATAAAACAATACTTTTATATAGTTAATACCTCCAAAAATTATCCTGATGCCCAAAGGCAGAAATTTGCGGCGATCCTTAATTTATCCAATGTATATCAAAGTTCCGGCAAAATTATTCCCGCTGTTGAATTGCTGGAAAATACACTCAAAACAGAAAAATTATCCAATTCTCAAAAGGGAGTTTTACTGAATAATCTGGGGAATAATTACTGGCTGGGTTCTAAAGAGTTATTATTGGTTAAAAACTCACCCGACAAAGCAGAAAAAGCATTTAAAGCCTCTGTCATCTGTCTTGAAAAAGAAAAAGGACAAATCGAAACCCTGTCTAATTCTTACCGCAATCTGGCCTCTATGAACCGGCAGTGGCAGCGGTTTGATCTGGCGGAAGCTTATATGCAGAAAGCCGAAAAACTATTTTTGGAAACTTCAGGTCAACAGCCTCGAAAATTAGCCCGATTCTATTACGAAAAAGCGTTACTCCTGTTTGATGAAAAAAAATATGAAGAAAGTGCCGGACAAATCTCTCTTGCTTTTAAAACGTTAATTCCTGCTTATAATTCAACTCATATTTTTCCCGGCCGGGAACAATTATATGCTGAAACAGTTTTAGCAGATGCTCTGGATCTGCAGGCGGAAATCCTGAAAATAAAACAGCCCGAAAAAGCGCTAAAAGCTTTTGAACTCTCTTTTTATATCGAAGATCTCCTGATGAACAGTCTGGTGTACGAAAACTCCAAAATCCTGATGCAGCTGCGATCCCGTAACCGGACTGAAAAATGTATTTCTATTTATGAAGATTTGTTTCAGAAAGAAGGCAGGTCCCAATACATCAAAGAAGCTTTTCAATTGGCCGAAAAAACCAAATCAGGTATTTTAAAAAGTTACCGGAAGAATATTAAAAATGCATCTGCTGAAGAAAAACAACTTTTGCAGCAGCTTCAAAACCTAAACAATACCATTTTAAAAGAACAGCAGAAAGGAGATGCAGCCAACATCCCGAAGATCAGTCAGCTTATAAAAAAACAGCATGAAACTATGCTGTCGCTAAAGAAAATCCAGTCCAAAGAAGCTGATTATATTCCGGAAAGCCCGGATTTAAAAGAATTGTTTTCAAAACTGGAAAATGATAAAGCCATGATGATGTATTATTTTATGGGTTCTGAAAAACTGTATTATTTTGTTTTGCAAAACAGCCAAATTACCCTAAATCACATTTCTATTACGCATCTTGCTATTCCAAAAATTGTTCAGTTTATCGATTATTTTAATACACCGGATGATATTACAAATGATATTTCTGGTTATAACCATTATGGAAAGGATGTTTATGATTTATTAAAATTACCTGCTAATGCTGTTTATAAAAACCTCATTATTGTTCCGGACGGTATTTTAAATTTTCTGCCTTTTGAAGCTTTGATTACACAGGAATCTAATACCACCAATTTTGCCAAAATGCATTATCTGCTGAACGATTTTAAAATTGCCTATAATACTTCGGCGAATTTGTATATGAATTCCGGACCTGTTTTAAAATCAGAAAAGACGGTTTTAGGGATATTTCCGGTTTTTGAAAAAACGGTTTATGAACTGAGTTATTCTAAAAAGGAACTCCAATCGATCCGCAGCAATTTTAAAGGAAAGTATCTGGAAAATTCAAATGCATCATTTGCTAATTTTAAAAACAATGCGTCCGCTTATTCTATTCTGCATTTGAGTACACACGCTTCTGCTGGTGACATTGAGACTCCGGCCAGTATTAAATTTTACGATCAGGAGATTCTGTATTCAGAATTGTATAACCTGCATATCAATCCTGATTTAGTGGTTTTAAGTGCCTGCGAAACCGGAATTGGAAAATTATATAAGGCCGAAGGTGCAATGAGCATTGCCAGAGGTTTTCAGTTTGCCGGTGCACAGAACCTGCTGTTTTCATTATGGAAAGTAAATGATTTTACAACTTCGGTTTTTATGGCTGATTTCTATAAAAACATCAAAAATGGTGTTTCTTATTTTGAAGCCAATACAAATGCCAAACTCGATTATCTGAATAATAAAACGATCCCAAACGCCAAAAAATCGCCTTATTACTGGAGCTCGTTTGTATATTATGGTGCTGTTTCTGTCGAAGAACAATCCGGAAATTATATTGTTTATGTGATTAGCTTTTTGATTGTAATTGGTTTATTTTTGGTTTTCAATCAGTACTTCAAATGGAAAATCTTCACGAGGTTCTCAAAAAAGAGAAATACAAAAAAATAAAATTCAAGGTTACCAAGACCCAGCATCTGCAGATTAAAGCCAAAATCAACGGTTTTTCAGGGAATTTCATTTTAGATACCGGTGCTTCCAATACCTGTATCGGATTTGAAAGCATCGAACGTTTTGAACTGGCGGCAAAAAAATCAAAAACAAAAGCTTCCGGGGCAGGTGCAACAGGAATGACCACTCAGATTTCTTCGCAGAATACATTACAGCTGGGAAGCTGGAAAAACAGGGATTTCAGTATTGTTATTTTTGATCTTTCGCATGTAAATGAGGCCTTAGAATCGTATAAAGCCAAACCTGTTCATGGCATTATTGGTGCCGACGTACTGCTTGAAGGCAAGGCGATTATAGATTATTTTAATCATTATTTGTATTTAAAGTAGGATTACCTTTTTTCGTATATATTTGTTACTCCAATTAACAAACCTATACGTATGAAAAAAACTCTACTCTGTTTTCTTTTATTGTTTACCACTTTTATTTACTCTCAGGTAAATATTGTTACTATTTGTCAGGGAAGGCCTTTTGATCTGACCTCTCTGGATGGCGATTTTATAGGTAATTTAAATCCTGCTGAAACTACTGTAAGCTATTTTTTAACTCAAAATGATGCATTAAATAATACTAATGCGATTTCAAATCCAACAACTTATAAAGGCCTGTTGGGGACTGCAAAAATCTATGGAAGAGTTGATAATAAGGGAACAATTACTGTTGATTATGCTAATCTGACTACATTTCAGGGACTTACAGTAACTGCTTCCAATAAACCCATCTTATGCAATGGAGATTCTGCATCACTAACCATAAATGTTTCTCAGGGAACCGGCTCTTATTTGTATTCTGTCAATGGAAGTGCTTATACAGATACTAATTATTACCCAAATCTACCTGCAGGAGTATATTCTATAAGTGTTCAGGATGCTGTAACCAGCTGCTCATCTTCGATCGTTTACACCATTGCAGAGCCCAGTGCTGTAGTGGTAAGCCAAATCACAGAAAATCAAAATATAACGGTTACTGCTTTTGGCGGTACAGCACCTTATCGTTATTCTTTAGAAGGAGCAAATTATCAAACCAGTAGTGTTTTTACCAATGTAACTCCGGGAATTCATAATATAGTCGTTCTGGATGCTAATGGCTGTACTGGCGTTGTAACAACCACTATTAATCCTGTTTTAACCTCTTCTGCATCTATTATAAGCGAATTAGATTGTACAAACAATGGTGCTTCTATTATGATTAATGCTGCCGGAGGACAGGCTCCATATACATACTCTTTAAACGGACAGGCTTATCAGACCAATAATATTTATACTAATCTAAGTGCCGGAACTTATGCTGTAACGGTAAAAGATGCTGCCAATACTATAAGTACAAATACAATTGTAATAGCTCCTCTGGCTTTGTTAACAGCTACAGGGACGCAAACTAATGTAAGTTGTTATGGAACAAGTGACGGTAGTATAACAACAACTGTAAATGGCGGCAAAGCTCCTTATGTTTATTCTATAAATGACGGCCCTTTTACAGCTGCTAATACTTTTAACAATCTGGCCGCTGGCAATTACAAGATAACTGCAAAAGATGCTGCCGGATGTTTTTATGTATTTATGGCTGCTATAGCACAGCCTCTTCCAATTGCTATCAGCGAAAATGTCTTAAATAGCAGTAGCAGTAACAACGACGGAGAAATTACAATTACCCCTACAGGAGGAGTTCCTCCTTATTTCTATTCTCTTCAGGATAATTCGGGTATACTATTAAAAGGGCCGCAGACTTCTAGTGTTTTCTCAGGTCTGCCAGCCGGTTCTTATCAGGTAAGAGTTACCGATTATAATGGATGTTCTTTTATTAAATCAAATATTACTATTACAACCTCAACGCTTTCTTCAGTTTTAATCGCAGAGCAGATAACCTGCAGTAACCCAAAGGGAACAATAACAGTAACTGCATCCGGAGGTGTAAGCCCTTATCAATATTCATTAAACCAGGGAGTTTTTACTAATTCTAATATATTTACTGATTTAGCTGCCGGAACATACATTATAAATGTTCGGGACAGTCAGGGATTTGTCGTAACAAATCAGATAGATTTAACTGCAGTATCTAATATTAATGTTAAACTTACGGCTATGGCGGCCTGTAACGGGAGTAGTAATGGTGCCATAACTGCAGCAGCAGATGGAGGACAGGCACCTTATACCTATTCTATAAGTAAATATCCTTATGAGCAGGATAGTCCTTATCAGTCCTCTGAAGTTTTTAATAACCTTGATCAGGGTTTATACAGAGTCAATGCAAAAGATGCGAATGGCTGCATATCGTCTACAGCAGGCCTTATTTATATAGAATCAAAACCTATATCAGGAGTAATAGAGACTGTTGATATTAAAAATATTGTAGTTACTCCATCTGGCGGACTTGCACCTTATACCTTTACTCTGCTGGATAAAAACGGAACAATCGCAGCCGGGCCGCAAGAGTCAAATAGGTTCTCGGATTTAGCGCCTAATGATTATACTTTAAAAATTTCAGATGCAAGACAATGTGAGGTAACTTCCAAAAGCTTTACTATTTATCCTGTAGAATTTACTGCAACTGCTACACCAACCGCAGTAACATGCCTTGAATTAGGAAAGATAAAAATATATGCCGCAGGAGGTACAATGCCTTATATGTTTTCTATAGATGACGGAGCTACAAACAGCAGGATGTACTCTCATGATCTTTCCTATATTAATTTAGCTGCCGGTACCTATAAGGTTAAAGTTAGTGATGCTCTAAACGTTACCTTTAACATTCCGGTTGTTATTGAACAGGCAAGCACTCCCGAAGCTACAACTGAAGTTGAAAATATCAGATGTAAAGGAGATTTTACAGGATCAATTACCGTTACATCGGCCGGAGGAAGAGCACCGCATACCTATTCACTTAATAATTTTTCTTACCAATCTGATAATACTTTTAATAATTTAGCAGCAGGAACCTATTCTGTATTTGTAAAAGATCTTAATGGCTGCTATTCAACAACCAGATGTACTGTAACCGAGCCTGTCAATACTCTTGAAGCTGCTGTCGTGGTCAATAATCAAACTATTACCGTGAATGCTGAGGGCGGTACCGGAAAAATTATGTATGCCATTTCTCCTGATCTGGATAAATTTTCTGAAAGCAATGTTTTCACCGGATTAACTGTTGGTACGTACCGGGTTATTATTCAGGATGAAAATGGATGTAGTATCGTAAATGAAACCATAATTACTCCTCCTGCTCCATTAATAGACGGAAAAAACCTTACTACCATAGAGTTTACTCCGGGACAGACTTTAAATGATCTTGTTATTGAAGGCCAGGACATCAAATGGTATAGTTCGCCAGGAGCATCTTTAACCGGTAAAACTGCTGAAACTACACTGCCATTAACGACAGTTCTGGTTGACGGCACTACTTATTATGCTTCTCAAACAATTAAAGGAGTTGAAAGTGAAGAACGTCTGGCTGTTACGGCGAAACTGAAAGGATCACTTTCAACTGAGGATTTTGTTTTGTCTAATTTTAAATATTACCCAAATCCGGTTAAGCATGTTTTAACGATCAGTAATTCTTCCAACATTGATGAGGTTGAAATTGTTTCTGTTTCCGGCAGGTTTATTTTAAGTAAAAAAGTGAACAACACACATTCTGAAATTGATTTATCAACCGTTTCTTCAGGATTGTATTTCTTAAAGGTTAAAGCTGAAGGTAAAGCCAAAACTATTAAAATTGTGAAAGAATAAAGTTTTTTAATAATAAAAATTCCAAATTCCAAATTCCAAATTCCAAATTCCAAATGGAATAAAAATTTGAAAATTATCCGGATAGGTTACACTATCTCTAATAAAAAATCCCAAACTCCTTTCGGAATTTGGGATTTTTCGTCTAAAATTAAATCAATTAATGGGTATGTTTTGGATTAAAACCGTCTTCGCTTACTTCGGTTGGCTCATAATCGGCAACCATTTCAGCTTCGTAGTCGATTTTTTCTCCTTTAGAGACTCTTCTGATAATTTTCTCCATGATATCGTAGATTACCGGAACTACAATTAACGTCAGGAATAATGAAGATATCAAACCTCCAATAATTACCCATGCTAATCCGTTTTTCCACTCTGCTCCTGCTCCTGCTGCCAATGCAATTGGGAACATACCAAATACCATCGCAATTGTTGTCATCAAAATCGGACGTAAACGGGCGTGGTTTGCCTGGATAAGAGCATTTCTGATGGACTCTCCGGCTGCTCTTCGCTGGTTCGTATAATCGACAAGCATAATCGCATTCTTACACACCAGACCAATCAACATGATGACCCCTAAAATGGTAAAGATATTTAAGGTATTGTTTGTCAATGCCAGTGCGAATAAAACTCCAATGAACGAAAGCGGGATCGCAAATAATACCACAAACGGGTGAACGAAACTGTCATACAATCCAACCATTACAAGGTAAACCAGAATAATAGCGGCTAATAATGCAATTCCTAAAGTACCAAAACCTTCTGACTGGTTTTCCTGATCTCCACCCCAGATGTAATTCACTCCTGTTGGTTTTTGCAGTTTATCTAATTTTGCCTGCCATTGCTGAACGATTGTTCCGGCCGGTACCCCTACGTTCTGACCTTGTACGGTTACAGAAGCCGTTTTATCTCTACGCTCTAATTTACTTGGTCCTGAACCTTCAGTAATAGTTGCAAACTGGTTTAATTTAATCTGTTGACCTGCGTTGTTGATGAAAATCAAATTACTAACGTCTGTGATATTTTTTCTGTCAAATTCGTTGTATTTGATGTTGATATCATATTCGTATTCACCAGCTCTGTATTTACCGTCAGTGTTTCCACTATAAGCCGTCTGCATGGTTAAACCAACTGTTTGAAGTGTTAGTCCTAACGCTGCCATTTTATCTCTGTCAACCTGAACGTTAATCTCCGGGTTTCCGTCTTCAACCGTTAATTTAATCTCGGTTGTTCCTGGAATAGTACGTAATTCAGCTTCTGCCATTTTTGCAAATTTCATAGCACTTTCTACATTTGGACCTGTTACGATCAAACCTAAAGTGGCATCTTCTGCTGTTCCTAAGATACCTACAGGAACTGTTTTTACTTTGGCACCTACTAAAATTTTCTCCAGTTTACGTTTTGTTTTAGCAGCATAAACGTTGGCGTCATCTGTACGATCTTTTTGTTCGATCATTTTAACGTCGATCTCTGCTTTGTAAGCGGTTGCCTGAGCGGCTCCTAAACCTTCACTGGTTTGACCTACTGTTGTAATCTGGCTGAAAACATATTTTTCTCCTTTTAAGAAAGCTTCTGCTTTTTGAGTCATAAAGTTGGTCTGCTCTAACGAAGCGTCTTTTGGCATCTCAATTTGTACTAAGAACTCACCACTATCAGACGATGCGAAGAACTCTCCTCCAATATATCCGCCTCCCATTAACCAGAAGATTGTACCAAAGAACATTACAACAATAACCACCATTGTTTTGATATAGTGATCTAAACACCAGTTTAGTAAGTTAGATACCCAGTTTGTAAAACGGGTCAGGTAATCTTCAAATCCAAGAATGATTCTTCCAAATAGGTTTTTACCTTCAATATGCTCTAATTTTCCAAAACGGGAAGACAACCAAGGAATAATAGTAAACGAAGCCAATAATGAGAACATCGTTGATATAATTACCGTAACACAGAATTGTGTAATAATGTTCGATACCAATCCGGTACTCATTGCAATTGGTAAGAACACCACCACAATTACTAATGTAATCGAAGTTACGGTTGCCCCAATTTCGGCAGTACCGTCATAAGCAGCACGAATTCGGCTTTTACCCATCTCCATGTGTCGGTAAATATTCTCCAGTACCACAATCGCGTCATCCACAAGAATACCAACAACAAGAGATAAACCAAGTAAGGACATTAAGTTAAGCGTATAACCTAATAAGTAAATTCCAATAAACGTTGCAATCAAAGAGGCGGGTATAGAAACCATTACGATTAATGAGTTTCTGATACTGTGCAGGAAGAACAACATTACAAAGGCTACCAGAATAACCGCAATTAACAAGTCATGTACAACAGAGTCTGCTGCTTCAAGTGTAAATACGGTACTGTCTTTTGCAACTTCTAATTTTAACTGAACCGATTTGTAATCGTTCTCTAAGGTCTTAACCGTTTTAATTAACTGCTCGCTTACCGCAACCGCATTCGCATCTGATTGTTTTACAATTTGAAGTACGATCGCACTTTTTTGATCAACACGAGCAATTTTCTCTGCGATCTTTTGTGTATCCTGAACGTCAGCGATATCTCCCAGACGTATCTGAATTCCGTTTTGAGAAGAAACTACTAAGTTTCTTAATTCTTCAACGTTTTTATATTTACCCGCTAAACGGATTAAGATTTTTTGGTTACGAGTCTGAATGTTTCCGGTAGGGAAATCCAGGTTTGAACTCAAAATGGTCTGCTGTACCTGAGGAACTGAAAGTCCGTAACCCTGCATTTTTACAGCATCCAGGTTTACCTGAATCTCACGCTCCTGACCACCAATAATGTTTACCTGAGCAACCCCTGATACACGGGATAAAATTGGAGCAATCTTTTTATCTATCAAGTCGTAAAACTGCGCTTCGTCCATTTTACCATTCGCACCAAGCGTCATAATTGGTAAATCACTCAAAGAGAATTTAGTCAATGACGGCGGATCTGCATCGTCTGGTAAGTCACTCAAAATCGCATTGATTTTACGCTGTGCATCGTTCATCGAAATATCAACATTGGCATTGGATGTCAATGTGATCGATACTACAGATAAACTCTCATATGATTTCGAGTCAATTTTTTTGATATTTTCAAGAGAAGCAATCGCATCCTCAATTTTCTTTGTTACTGTATTTTCAACCTCACTCGGAGAAGCACCAGGATAAGTAGTTGAAACCGTAATTACGTTGGTTTCGAATTTTGGGATCAGCTCGTAGCCTAACTGGCTGTAGCTGAACAATCCACCTAGAGTCAGAATTGTAAACAATACAATTACTAACGACGGACGTTTTATGGATATTTCGGCTAATTTCATATGTTTTTATATTAAGTCTTTAGTTTTTTAGTTTCTAGTCCAGCCATTTAGTTCTTAGTCCGGTGCCTGATCAAGACACTAAAAAACTAAGGACTAAGTACTACAGCACTAAACCACTAATTACTTTTATTTAATAATTTCTACTGTATTTCCGTCTTGTAAGTTGATCTGACCTGTAACAATTACAACTTCTCCGTCATTTAAACCATTAATGATTTCAACTTTGTCTCCTAAGATTCTTCCGGCAACCACTTTTTTCAGTTTAGCCACGTTATTTTCTACTACGAAGATTTCGTTACTGCTTACACTTCCAACAAAAGCATTTCTTGGAACCACTTTTAAGTTTTGTTTTTGGTTGTTCGAACCAAAATTAGCTGTTCCGTACATACCCGCTTTTAAGTCATTATTGGCGTTGTTAGCAATTTCAATTTCAATCGGGAAGTTTAAAGAAGCATCTGCTTTTGCTGCGATGAATGTAATTTTTCCTGAGAATGTTTTGTCAGGATAAACACTAGCCGTAATGTTTACTGTACTTCCTAATTTTAAACTTGCTACCTGGCTTTCGTTTACAGTAACCGTTAATTTTAATTTTGAAACATTTACGATATCAAATAAAGCAGTTGCAGGCATTCCGGCTAAAATAGATCCCGGCTCTACATATTTTTTATTGATGTATCCGTTAATCGGAGCTTTTACTCTGGTATCTCCAACATTAATTTTTGCCTGGGTATAGTTAGACTGAGCATTTGTTAAGGCCAATTTTGCCTGATCTAGCTGCTGCTTTGTAACACCGCCGGTTTTAAAAGCATTTTCATATCGTGCATAATCCGATTTTGCATTTTGATATGCTGCTTCAGCTGCCTGAGCGTTTACATTGATAACATCACCTCTTACTGTTAAAAGAGTTTGTCCTACTCTTACATAATCACCTTCTTTTACTAAAACACTGATTACTTTTCCGGATTTTTCAGCAGAGAAAGTCAATTCCTGAATAGGCACAAAGTTTCCGTTAGCCGTAAACCCAAGATTTACATCTTCTGTTTTTACAGTAGCTACTTTTACAGAAACAGCTGCATTTTTTTCGGCTACAATGGCAGTTTTACCTTCATTTTCGGCCTTATTTTTATTTAGAATGTAGTTAATCCCGACAAATGCCACGACTATGATTACGATTGTTATTATAATTTTCTTCATTGTAATAATTTGTTATTTAGTAAGAGATTTTAGTTCGCCTTTTGATTTAATTAGAGATATTTCGGCAATTTTATAATTTAAAACTGCTCTTGTGTAATTGTTTTGAGCTTCAAGTGATGCATTTTCAGCGTCTAATAAATCCGTTAAAGATGCCAGTCCCTGAAGGTAATTGTTTTTGGTATTGCTTAAAATTTCAGATGCCAGACGCATGTTTTCTTTTTGGTTTTCAATCGTTACCAGGTTATTGTCGATTTGAGCCATGGCATTTTTATAATCTAAATCAAGAGATAATTTAGTGTCTTTAATATCTTCCTGAAGTGATCTTATCTGAACATCTGCCTGTCTTACTTTGGCACGGGTTCCAAAACCGGTAAAAATTGGTACATGCAGGTTTAATCCAATCGCTGAGAAATCAGACCAGTACACTCCTTTTTCAGGTTTTGCAAACCACGGCATTTCAGGTCCCTGACCAATATAATTGTAACCGGCCGTTAATGAAAGTGTTGGGTAATATCCTGCTGCAACAGCTTTTTTATTAAGAACTAAAAGTTGTTCTTGTTTTTTCAAAAGCAGGTATTCGGTTCTGTTTTCAATATTTGGCTGTTCTGTTAAGGCTGCCGGAACTACTTCAAACTCTTCTTTTGGCATATCAATCTGCGTTTCAATCGGCATACCCATATAGAATTTTAAAGCATTTTCCTGTAACGTGATCTGATTTTTAATCTGCTGGCGTTCTGTATCGATGTTCGACATCTTTACTACGATACGGTCTAAGTCGATTTTTTTAGCCAGACCGTTATCAAACTGCCCTTTTACAATATCACGAACTTTTGTAGTGTTTACATAGTTGCTGTCTAATAAAGTCAGTCTCTCTTTCTGCACATATACGGAGTAGTAGTTGTTAGCCACTCTCTCAATCACCTGCTCTTCGGTTAACTGGTCATTAATCTGATAAAACTCACGGGTTGTTTTTGCAGCTTTTAATCCTGTAAAAACCGACTGGTCAAACAAAGCCTGAGTTAAAGAGATTCCGGCAGTTGAAGTCCATTTTTGACCAAATGCTGCCTGAATGGTAGTTCCGGGTGCACCAAATGCCGCCCCGTCGATAACTGTAGTCTGAATTACCGGATTATAGGTCAGGTTTCCATTGGCACTGATTTGAGGTAATGCTCTTGAACGTACTTCCTGAATCTGGTATTCGCTGTTTTCAACCTGAAGTTTGGCCTTTTTGGCATCGGCTTTATTTTGAAGCGCATAGTTAACTGCGTCTTTTAAGGTTAAAGTGGTTACCTGTGCGCTGGCCGACAGGCCGATTGTGCACAAAAATATAAGAACTATTCGTTTCATATGTAGTTAAATATTTGTTTTGTGATGGTTATGCACCATGCTTATGGATTGATGATTATGCTCTAATTTTCTTAAGTTGTTTTTCCAGTTCAGTTATTCCTTTTTCGGTAGCCATTGCTCTTGTGTGGTATTCTAAGGCTTCCAGTTCTATTTCCTGTGCTTCCCTTTCGGAAATGGTATTCTCATTGATATGAAAAATCAGGGTGTAATAAAATTTCACATAGATTTCGATGTTTAAATCAGAACGGTATAAATCCTCGCGGATTCCTTTTTCGATATTAGCCCTGAAATATTGGGTACACTGCTCAATCTCGTACGATAATATGTTTTGATAAATTTCCGGGTAATGCTTTTTTAACTGGTAAATAGGCGACGTATCGGTATTGTTTTTAAACATATCACGAAACATTTCCCTGATTTCAAAATTTTCATGTATCGCGTTATAGTCTTTTGCTACTATGGTATCCATAATTTCATGAACCTGTTTGTGAACAGTTGAAGTGGTTTCCTCAACCAGCACTTCTTTATTACAGAAATATTTGTAAATCGTTTTTTTCGAAATACACATTTCACCTGCAATATCATCCATTGTAACGCTCTTAAAACCAAGCTTTAAAAAAAGCTCACTGGCTTTTGCTATAATTTTCTCTTTCATTTTAATTTCCCAATTGCCTTACAAATATAAACAGGAAACTAAAATTTAAAAAATAGTTTCCGTACTATTTGTAATAATTTTACATTAAATTATTCTTTATGTAAGATTTATATGCTAAACTCAAGATTAGCGATTAGCTTGATGTCTTTACCAAGAGCCAAACCACCATTGTGATGAAATGAATTATAGTCTAATCCAAAATCCTGACGTTTGATATCTCCTTTAATTTCAAAGGCAACTTTTTTCTCTCCGTTATAGGTATTTACTCCAATAAACTCAGCATCAAGTTCAACAACACGGGTAACGTCTTTTATCGTTAAATCTCCCTTGAAGAAATTAATATTGTTATTTATCTTTTGAAAAGATGTTGATTTAAAACTAATGATAGGATGTTCATCTACATCAAAAAAATCCTGAAGCTGTAAATTGGTGTCAATCTGCTGAAAGCTTTCGGTTTTATTATTAATATCCAGTGAAAATTCAACCGAAGCATCTTCAATTTCATTATCTTCAAGACTCACGTAACCGCCAAATTTGTTTGTTGTCCCTCCCAAATAAGCAATTATCGAATGCCTCATTTTAATTAAAACATCTGATTGAGTAGAATCTAAAGTCCATGTTGTTTTCATAAATAACTGATTTTAATGAGTTTATAAATCATTGAAACTCTATTTGGAAACTTTTACAGTGTTCTGAGTTTCCATTTAACGGTGCAAATATAGACAGGAAACTCTAAATACCAAAAAAGTTTCCAAGTTTTTTAAAAAATATTTTAACAAATTAATTTTGAGCGGGTTTGGCAGCAAAGCTTAAATCTTTCTCCGCAATTCACAATTACAAAGCGATTATTCACAATTGAATCGTATCTTTGAGGCTCGCAAATCAGAATTTCATTTTATGCACGATATAAGTCAGTACCAGGATTTTTTTATTGATTATTTAAGCACACAAAACATTCATAAAGAGCCCGTAAACCTTTACGAACCTATTGAATACATTTTAGGACTTGGCGGAAAACGCATGCGTCCGGTATTAACTTTAATGGCCGCAGAAGTTTTTGATACTGATTATAAAACGGCACTTCCGGCTGCCATGGCGGTAGAGGTTTTTCATAATTTCTCACTCGTTCATGATGATATTATGGATGATGCTCCTTTACGAAGAGGACAGGTGACCGTTCACGAAAAATGGAATTTAAATACCGGAATTCTTTCAGGCGATGCCATGCTGATTCTGGCTTATCAATATTTTGAGCAGTACGAACCGGAAGTATTCAGGGACCTGGCGAAACTTTTCAGTAAAACGGCACTTGAAGTCTGCGAAGGACAGCAATGGGATGTTGATTTTGAAAAAAGAGACGATGTTACCATTCCTGAGTATCTGAAAATGATTGAATACAAAACTGCGGTTTTAGTAGCTGCTGCCATGAAAATGGGAGCTATAGTCGCAAAAACTTCTGAAAAAGAAGGCGCTGCGATTTATGACTTCGGACTGAATTTAGGACTTGCGTTCCAGCTTCAGGATGATTATCTGGATGCTTTTGGTGATCCGGAAACTTTTGGCAAACAGGTGGGCGGCGATATTATCGAAAACAAAAAAACCTATTTGTATCTGAAAGCATTAGAGTTTTCGACACCTGAAAAAGGAATAGAATTACAGAAATTATTCCGTTTACAATTAGAAGACAATTCAGAAAAAATAGAAACCGCAAAGGCAATTTTTAATGCATCAGGAGCCTCGAAAGCAACTCAGGATGCTATTGAAATGTATACTTTTAAAGCTTTTGAAACTTTAGAAAAAATGGATATCAGCATTGAAAAGAAAGATATTCTAAGGACTTTTGGGGAGAATTTAATGGGAAGAAAGGTATAATTTTAGTCTCAGTTTTCAGTTTTCAGTAAAATTCAGAACTAAATATAATTTTGAAGATTTTTTAGTTTTACACTAATAAAATAATGCCGGCAAGTTTAAAACCTGTCGGCAATTTTTTATTATAAAAAGAGAATTAAAAAAGTTCATCCGGATCGGCCAAACTTGATAGTTTTTGTTTTAAATCGTCTTTTAAAATGGTCAGACCAAGCTGATAAGAAGCATTCATCCAGCCAAATCCTTCTTCGGTTATGTAATTAAATTCGGTTCCTACATTGCCGTATTCAGCAAAGATTTTATGCGAACTTATCGATAAATCAAATTTTTCGGGAATGGTACCGTTGTAATCAACTGCGTTTCTGGTAATTAGCCAAAGCCAGCGATAGACCATTTCCTGTGCTTCTTCATTAAAATTATAATTCAGCAGCCCTTCCCATAAAAGCATTTGATGCGGTGCCCAGCCAAACGGGTAATCCCACTGCCTAACCGGCGAATTTTCTTTTACTTCTGCAATTGATTCTTTGGTACTTCCTGCAATTCCTCCTTTCATTTTAAACTTTGGAAGGGTCTTTTTTACTAAAACCTCAGCCTGTTCCGGTGTACATATTTTTGCCCAAAGCGGATAAAAAGTTGTGGCCGCCTCAAAAATATGCTGCTTTTCGTTTACAAAATCATAATCGAAATAAATCCCGTTTTCCTCATTCCATAACAGCTTGTTTATTTTTTCTTTTCTTGAAAAAGCTTTTTGCTGCCAATATCCGCCTGAAAAAGATTTGTCTTCAAAATATTGAAATTCATTATTAAAGTACTTCTGAATCAGAAATGCAATATCGGTTTCATATTTATACAGCAGACTGTTAATGGCTACTGTATTCAAATTAGCACAAACCCCAACGAGTCTGTGGGTCGTATCGTGCCCGCTTTCGCGCATGCTTCGGTCGTGTGTAAAATACTTATCCAGTTCGGCATCTGTAATTTCCCTTTCCAGATATTTCTTTTCGAACTCCCGGGTCGATAAATTGTATTTAGGCGCAAACTGTTCCAAAATATCATCAAAGTGGCCTTCTTCTACCTCAAAGGGAAGTCCTATTCCTTCTGCTTTATAACGATTTAAACCATTTGCCGTCAGTCTTTTTCCTTCTTCCATCCAAACGGTCTGATACTCTTTTATGGCGGTTTTTAAATGTTTTTCGATCCAGAAAATACCCGGATCTGATTTTTCCAGAACATCAATAATCAGAGATGTATAAAGCGGCGGCTGGGTACGGGTTAAATAATAACTGCGGTTGGCGTTTAGAATTTTTCCGTAATGGTCTATTTGATATTTAAAATTTTCAGCGATCCCCAAAGCCAGTTCTGTTTTATCATCAATCAATAGTCCTCTGGCAATAAAATAACTGTCCCAGCCATACATTTCGTTGAATCTCCCGCCTGGAACCACAAACGGAACCCCCGAAATTGCATTGTTTTTTATCTGTAGTGCCAAAGCCAGAATTCCCGGTTTTTTGTTCAGCGATAAAACATACTCAGGCGTAATATTTTTAGGCAGCTGCACCACTTTTAATTTTGGTGTCGAAGCTTCTAATTTTTTGAAATACTCAAAAACAATTTCGTCGCCAAAAGGCACATATAAATACGCCAGTTCATTTTCGATTTTATCGTCTTCCAGAATTTTCTTTACCCCAATAGCATCAATGGTCCGGGTAAGACCATTCCAGTACAGATCTTTTATTTTTCCTGAAATTCTTTTTACAGGATCTTCGGTAATGTTATTCAGGTCAATTTCTGCAAATTCCGTATTGTTTTTTTGTGCCAATGCTAATTCCTGTAATAAGTTCGAAAGCTGATAGGTACCTTCAATCACTGCTGAATTTCCGTTTTCATCATTCAATAAAAACCGCTTCGGACCATGATCATCAATCGTGATTTTTTTATCGCCGTCAGTATCTTCCTGAGCCAGTAATTTTTCGATGGTTTGGGATATAGGTAGTTTAAATTTCATCTTTTGCAGTTATTTTTTTTAGGATAAAAAAGGAGATCAGTAACAATACCATTGGGATTAAGGTAAAATAAAAAGCCTTTTCCGGTCCTTCATTTTTAAACAGCCAGCCTGTTATTCTGGAACCCAGTGTTCCGCCTAAAGCAGAAAAAATCACAATTAATCCGGTCATGGAACTTTGCAGATTCTTTGGTAAAGCACTTAATACTATCGAATTTAATAAGGGATAAATAGGCGCTATAAATAATCCTATTAACGGAAATGCAAAACCCATCAGCGGAATATCAGATAGTGTATCTATATTTTTCACTTCTAATCCTACTGTTTTTGGCAATACAAATATCACCAGAAGCATGGCAGAAACGATACAAAAACTTAAAACCCAGATCCAGTTTACTTTTTTGGTCACAATTCCGGCAATTAATCTTCCAAGAGCCAATGAAACCGCCAGAATACTGGCCGTCATAATGCTGATATTTTCCGGCAGATGAAGCACTTTGGTATTGAACGTGGGCAGCCACGAAAGGATTCCCTGTTCGATCATGACAAATAAAAAAACGCTGATTACAAAAATAACCGTGAGCAGTTTTGCCATTAATTTGAACATCTGCAGGAAATCATCTTTAAGATTTACTCCTGCTGCAGCTTCTGTTTCCTCAAATTTTATAAAGAGTAAAAACAGAAAGGATAAAAACGATAATCCGGCCAATAACCAATAGACGTTTAGCCATGAATCAGGATTATTTTCGTTATTAAAAGCCGGAAATAAAAAATAAGCCAGCGCAATTCCTACCATAAAAAAACCTTCAATACTGCTCATTAAAGCATTGTGTTCCTTTTTGGTTTCGGTAACAGTTCCTATTAACGAATAAACGGAAACTTTTATGAGTGCAAATGAAACTCCAACAGCAGCGAAAAGGATTTTGGCATTGTCAAATGAGTTTCCAAAATACATAGAAATACAAGCCAGCGTAACCATTGCCAAACCTGTCAGCATCGCTTTTCTATAGCCGATTCTTGGCAAAAAAGAAGCTATAAAAAAAGATACTATAGCAATAGGCATATCTTTAAAAGCTTCTAAAATACTCGCCTGAACCTCATCGACACCGTAATTTCTCTGCGATTTGAGAATTACAATCCCTACGCTGTTTAATAAAATAGCAAAGACAAAATAATTGAGGTAAAGCGAGATTTTAATTCCTATGTTTTTCATCATTTGTTGATTGATTTTTTTACAGTTTAGAGACGCACTTTTGTGCGCCTCTGCTTTCTGTATATATAAATTTAGAAATTAATCGCAACCGAAAATCTAAAAGCACGTCCCAAAATAGGTCTTGCCATAAATACATCGCTTGCTGCTGATGTTGTTTGTCTGGGATCTCCTTCTGTTAAACCAATTTCGTTGAATAAATTCGATGCATCAACTGCAAAACGAAGGTTATTATAGGTGTAATTTAAACCTGCACCTACTTCTTTATAAGCTGGTAAAACCTGTTTGTTATCCTGGTTTGTGAATTTTTTATCATAATAAGCAAACTGAACGTAAGCTGTAAAATCTTTTGTGATATCCACTTCCGGTCTTAAGTTACAGTAAAACTTAGGAATTCTGCGTGCCGTGTTTCCGTTAAAATCAAAAGCAGAACCATCAGCATTTGTTCCTGTAAAGTTGTCGTATTCCGGTTTCTGCACTGTGAATGTAAAGTTCAGTCTGGCGAATTTATATCTGGCATTAGTTTCAACTTCAAGACCAATATTGTTTACATCGGCAAATTTGTTTTCAGAAGTTCCGTCAGATAAAATATCCGTAAAAGCGACATTCTTTAAGTTCATATGAAACAGGTTCGCGTTTACAGAGAAGAAAGAACCTGAATATTTGTATCCTAATTCAAACTGATTTACTTCTGTATTTTCCAGTTTGCTTAAATCGGCTGCATTGTCATAAAATGATTCTTCAATTGGTGATCTGAATCCGTGGCTGTAACGAACATAAGAAGCCATATTATCATTAAACTTATAATTTCCAGCTGCAGTATACGACCATTCGCTTACATCATATCTCCAGTACGTATACGGATTTCCTTTTACTGTAGTTACAGCATCATCGGCCGTATTGTTGTCTAAAATGCCTAAATCTTCCGCAAAAAACCGGGCGTTGTCACGGTATCCGGAATATTTGTCTTTATTATATCTTAAACCTGCGTTGAAAGTTAAATTGTCTGTTGCTTTAATTTCGGCATCCGCATAAATATCATTCAAAAGTCCTTTGGTCTGTGCATCTCTTTCGAGCCAGGTAATTCTTTCTACTCCGTTCCAGGTATGTTCTACTCCGGTTGTATTATCGGTAACATTTAATAATCTCGGATTGTCTGAAACACTTACTAAATACGAATTCCAGTTCCAGTACTGATTTGATTTCCAGTTCGAATAGTAATAACCAGCCGTTAATTTCACCGGATCCAGATCAAAAGAAAAAGAGAAATTGTTGGCAAAATTGCTCATTTTTTTCTCAATATGCCAAAGATCGGCTCTCATGATTAAAGCATTTGGATCGAGTGTTTGTCCGTTATCGACATAACTGTATGACAGATTTCCGGCAGTTGTATTCTGAACTCCGGTCGCATACGCATCCTGAGTCCATGGGCCTCCATTTGGAAAAATAGCATTGTAATTCAAATCGATACTGGTTTGTTTAAAGGCATTTTTAAAAGTAACCTTATCTGATATTTTCTTCTTGAATTCGGTTCCGATTGAATTGATGACCGGATGCGACCCGTCTTCTAAATCCGCACTAAAAGTTCCGCCTCCGAATTGAGGTACATTTAAACGGCTGAAATTTACTGAAGTCAGGGTTCCGTAATTTGGATTAAAGCCCGGAATTCCTTCAATTTTTCCGTTGTTACTTTTTAATGGAATTGGCAGATAAAACGTATTTCTGTCGTCAAGATGTTTGAAGTTGACTCTTAAATAGTCGCTTTCATCAAATTTATAGGTAAGATTTCCTTTTATCTGTCCACCTTTATTGGCTGTAAAACCGGTGTTTCGTACGCCGTTATCGGTTCTGTAAAAACCTCCTACGTTAAAAAACAATTTATCCTGAACTAAAGCCCCTGATAAATTCAAATCGGTTCTGAACATTCCATAGTCTGAAGTGGTAAATTTTGCTCTTCCCTGAAAGTCGTTCTGCCCGGTTTTGGAAATAAAGTTGATAATCCCTCCCGGGGCATTGTTGGCAAAAATTGAGGCAGAACCTCCTCTTACGGCTTCCATTTTGCTTACGGTTTCATCGAGTCTGTAGAACGTATCGGCATTGGCAAACTGCAGGGCACCATCTTCAAAAACAGGCAGTCCGTCTTCCTGAATCTGAACATATTCATAAGCTCCGGCAGACGGGATTCCTCTTGCAAAAAGGTTGTTTCCAATTTCTCCTCCCGAGGCTTCTACCACAAATCCGGGAATAGTCTGCAATAATGCGGCTGTACTTGACGGCGCTCTGTCTTCAATTGCTTTGGCTCCCATTGTAGTAATGGCAACGCTCGATTCCAATTTCGATCTTGGAGAAGAGGAACCGGTTACGACCACTTCTTTTAAACTCTGCGATTCAGTTTCTAAAAGCAGGTCAACGGTTACGGATTCTCCTTCTTTTACCGAAATTTCTTTTTTATAGGTTTTATAACCGACATTGGTTGCTTCTACAAAATAATTTCCGGCAATAACATCGGTAAAAATAAAATTCCCGTTTTCATCTGTTATCACATTTCTGCTGGTGTCTTTTAAGGACACATTAGCTCCGGGAATCGACTGTCCGGTTTCGTCCAGTACTTTTCCGGAAACGGTATTTTTAGCCTGGGCAAAAGTCTTATTAGGCACAGTAATCAGGCATATCATCAAAAATAATATCCCTAAATAAGAGTGTAATGGTTTCATTTTCTTTTGGTTTAGTTAGTAAATTTTTCATTTAATACTGTAAACTTAAAACACTAATTAAACCTAATTTAAGAATTTCAAATCGAAAACGTTTTCGAAATTACCTAAAACGTTTTCGAAACTTTATTTTTTACCGGTGCAGTTTATTTTTTAGTACATTTATTTCATGAATGATACAAAATTAACAGACATCGCCTCGGCATTGGGAATTTCGGTTACAACGGTTTCAAAAGCCCTAAAAGGATATACTGACATTAGTAAATCTACACGGGCCAAAGTTATTGAGATGGCCGAATCGATGAACTATACACCTAATTCTCTGGCGGTTAACCTGAGAACTAATGAGACCAAAACGATCGGGGTTATCATTCCTGCCACGGTACATCATTTTTTTTCGAGTGTGTTAAACGGTATTTTGGAAGAGGCCGAAAAAAGAGGCTATCTGGTCATCATTCTGCAGTCGAACGAAAAATATGAGATGGAGAAAAAACAGCTTGCGCTGTTGATTCAAAAACGGGTCGACGGTGTTTTGATGTCTTTATCTAATGAGACAGATGATTTCTCGCATATTAATGATGCGATTAAAAAAAATACACCTGTTGTTCTGTTTGATAAAATTGCCAAAAGGGTCGACTGCTCCAAAGTTATTATCAATGATGCCAAAGCGGCTTTTGATGCGGTATCCTATCTTATCAATAAAGGGTATAAAAAAATTGCCCATTTCAGGGGGTCGTATGTTCCCCAAAATTCAATTGACCGTTTTTTAGGGTACAAAAGGGCGCTTGAAGCACACGGAATTGAATATGATTCGAAATTAGTATATGTATGTGATAATAATACTGATTTTGAAGACGGTTACGAAAATGCCCAAAAACTGATGCAGGAACATCCGGATGTAGAGGCTGTTTTTGCCATTACAGATCTGGTTGCGATTGGGATTATTAAATATTTTAACGAGGCCGGAATCAAAACACCGGATCAGGTGGCTGTTTTTGGGTTCAGCAACTGGTTTATGAGCACAGTTATTTCTCCAAAATTAACCACAATAGACCAGCCCGGATTTGAAATGGGACATCAGGCGGTATCGATTTTAATTGATGAAATCGCCGATTTAAAAGAACATCGCAAAGTCGAACATCAAATTATAGAACTTCCTACGAGAATCATAGAAAGGGAATCGACGGTTAAATGATTTTTTAGTTTTAACTTTACTCCGATTTTTAAAAAGCAGTAATGTTTCCAATTCCTGAAAATACCGATTTTTTACTGGCTGATGCCGAAAGCGAAAATTTATACCTGAGTCTGATTGAGCAGATCAACAAGGATTTTAATCTGGCTAATGAAGGAATAGATTTTCCTTTGAGTATTTTGCCGAATGAATTAAAAATTCAGCTTCACGAAAAAATTTACCGGATGATCCAGTACAAGTTTGCTGAGTATTTAAACCTGCTTTATATTATTGATGTACCCGAAAATGAAATAAAAAAACTTGACGGCTCAGATCTGGTAATCCTTGCCGAACAAGTTTCTTTTTTAATCCTTAAAAGGGAATGGCAGAAAGTGTGGTTCAGGCATAATTACTAAACCTCTACTTCTTCTGTTTCGTTGTATTCGTAAATTACTTTTCCAAATTTATCGGATTCCAGGTTGTAGGATTTGGTAATAAAATCAGACAGCGGATCTTCTTCTGAAAAAACGGAATCTACTAACAATTTCCTGTTTTTATAAAATTCCAGACCGGAGACCAAATCTTGGGTGGTTCCCAGACAGTTTCCTATAAAACTGATGTTTTTCATCATCAAATTGGCAATCAGCAGCGTTAGGTTGGTGGGCTTAACGTTTCTCAGTTTATCGAGCGACTGATTAAAAATACCGCAGGTTAAGTACCGTGCATTCAGATTGAGCTGAGGCATTAAATATTCTAAATAGGTATCTGAAAAAGAATCCAGTACCACATCAATCAATAAGGTATTGGGAATGTTCTTTTCGTTTACCGAGAAAATTTCTTTGATAAAAGGAAAATGTTCCTGAACCGTTTCTGTATTTTTTCCTGAATAAGATAAACCGTAAACATTGCAGTCCAGATTCCAGAGTGCGTTCAGTAAAAAATAAGAAGTATTAGAGGTTACGGAGGTAACCAGCACATTATCTCCTTTTTTGATATTGGCTTTTCGAACCATGGCATTGGCTGTCTGGGTTCCTATTCCTAAAGCACCTGCTTCAACATCTGAAAGATACGAAGGCACTTTTATGAGCTTGGCATGATGGTAAATTTCATATTCTTTACTGGCATGATTTGACGGAATTCCGGGCATGGCCCCGTTTTCTGCTTCAGGATAAAAACAGTTTCCTATTACCAGATCTCCAATGGCAAGTGAGGTAACGTTTTTACCCGCTGCCACTACATAACCGGCAAAATCTGAACCTATAGGATAAAAGGTATCAATTTCGGTAGATTTTAGTTTCTGCCACGCATTTTCTATTACGCCTAAATCTCTGTAATTTAAGGAAAAACTGGTCTTTTTAACCAAAACAAAATCGGCATGCTGATCTGATTCTGCGTCAAACCCCGGGAAACTTCCTTCGATAAAAGCCAAAGGAATCTGTAGGTTATCAATACTAATTAAATGCTTGTTATGATCTTCAATCTGATCAAATAATGACGGACTTACTACGGCTAATGCTCTCATAATTTTATAGTATTGGTTCTTCTAATTCTTTTACTTGTTTCTTTTTTCCGGTATGGAGTTTTTTGCTGTAGTATTTGTACAAATAGTCATAAACCACCATTTCATGAACTCTGTGTTTGGTGAGGAAAATTCGGTTACAAATCATGTGAACATAACTCAGCATGATATTGTCCAAATACGTTGGTAAACGATGTTCGCTTCCCTTTTCCTTAATTGTTTTTACAGCAGCACTATTTTTTACGGAACGTTCTTCCAGAATTTCAATCAGAGGCTCGTACATCTCATCCATAAGATTCGGATCCAGGAAAGCTTCTATTTCTGATTCATGTTTTACAAACATTTCATTGATCTGCTTGTTTAATTTTCCGGAACGGTTGAACTCTTTTCCAAAACCGGTTTTGGCTGCATTAAAGAGTTTAATTCTTCCTTCCAGACTCACATTAAAATCATTTAAAAAGTGGTCCATGGACAACAATGAAAACATCCATCTGATTTTTTCGCCAGTATCTCCTTCGATCATATCGGTAAATTTCAAGGTACATTCGCTGTCGTTAAAAAACAGGGTTTCTGTTTCTTCTATAGCTTCATAGCCATATCGCTGCAGTTCTCGAAGATAATTGTCGGTTTGTGTTTTCCACACAATTTGTGTTTTCTCCAGAGGTTCGATATGCTGTTTTATGATCTGTATACAATCAGTAAACAAATTGCTGTTTTTAAGTAAAACACGGAATCTGATATGATGTCCTAAGGCATCGTAATAACGGATAAAAAACCATTTATCGATTAAATCTTTGGCCTGTAATTCTTCTACAATTGGCGTAATGGCTCTTTTTAGTAATTCTTCTCCGGCTCTTTCACCACAATAAAATTTATAATACAGCCATTTTTCGCCTATAGAAAATGATGGTGCCACTCCTTCCTGGTTTTCTTTGGAAACAAATGAATCTACAGCTGTTTCGGCTTTTTTGTCTACATTTTTGTGCGCACAGAAAATAACTTCATTACAATAGTTATGCGTAATGGTATCTTCAGAAAACAGGAATTCTTTAAGCTGAACAGCGTTTTCTCCTTTCAGCATATAGTGAAAAACATTACAGCTCAGTTCGTTATTAAAATTAATCAGGACTTCATTATCTCCCTGGGAAATGTATACTACATCCGGAATATTTCTTTTAATTCTGAAATCCCGAATAGCTTCAATGCTTTTGGATTCGCCGGCAGAAGTGATACTGTCAATTTCGGCTTTGTTTATATTCCAGGCTGCCCTGCTTAAAACGGTATCTTTATAGGTTACCCTTGGTAAAAAATCAAATTCGTTCTGAAATGCTCCCCAGCTGAATCCAAACCCGAACGAATTCTGGTTTTGAAGATCACAAAGGAAATGGTACATTGGCAATGCATTGGAAACAAAATTGTGAGCGTTGCTTAACCTTGGAATTATTTCTTTATTCAGTCTTTTTGAACGCAGTACAATTTTTCCTGATTTTACTGAAACGTACAAATCGTCAATCATAATTTGATGTTCTCTGTCAACCGAAGCATTTCCTAAATACGGAATCTCATATTCTCTCTGAAAGCTTCTGTACAGGATATTTCCGGTTCTTGCCTGCGGCAGGTGAATAATTTCGGCCACAATTTTATCCGGATTCAGCTGGTTCTCCAAAGTGGTTACTTCATTACACAAATCCAGAATTTTGGTATCTAAATGGCTGAAACGTCCAATTAAACCATTGGCAGAAGGACCTGCCGCTGTTTTTAAATTGATTTTCTCCACTCCGTTTTCATGAAATACGTTTACGAAAGCCGAAAATGTATCCGGATATAAGGCTTCGTTTTCTTCGAATTTATTGATTTCTTCGTCTAATAACTCGACAGACTGCAGGTTGTTTTTGGCTGCATGCAGCAGTTTTTTAAACAGGTAGGATTTTTTGGAATCCATTGCAATCTGGCTCACATCAGACTGGTTACCGCTGATTAGCAATTCATCAACCAAAGCTGATTTTGCTCCTGTAACTTTTCCGTAACCAATACCAATATCCGGATCAAGAACATTCACCAAAGGCTGTTCGTACTCCTCATAACGCTCCTGAAATTTTCTTTTAAATTCTTTTAAATTACTGTTTTCTGAAGCGGACTGCAGTTTGTTTAAAACAGTTATAGCCGGACGTAAATTTTTAACGGTTTTATAACTTATAGAACCATTGTCTATTTTTCTGAAACTGTCGACCTGAAATAGTTTTGAAATGTCAACATGGCTTAATTCTTCGTTTACTAACTCATGAATTTGAGTATATAAAGCAGGATCGTTAATAGTATTTGTATCAAGGGAATTGATTTTAGTTTTTAAATTGGTAATTAACTCTTTGATGACTTCAGCTTCATAAAAGTCGAATCTTTCTTCTGAAAATACGTTTAAAAGCTTTTCAAAATAATCTTGGCCGGTAATCGTAAATTCTAATTCGCTGACAATAAACTGACTTTTGATCAGGGTATCAATAAATTCATTGGCATCTTTCAGTGAAATTTCATCCGAAACCAAAAGATCAGCCAATTCGTTCAGTAAAACACCGTTTTTTGCTTTTTCGAATATGAGTTCTAAATAATCGCTTATTTCTACTTCCGAAATTTTATGAAAGCGTACTGTATCTTTAAAATAGTATTCAACATAGCGGTATTTGTCAAAAACAGTATACATCGAATTGTTACTGTAGTATTTTAGAACGTTTTTGATGGCATCGTTTTTTACAATAACCGGCAGAAAGCTTCCCAGAAAATACATATCAAATTTGGTAAATCTTCCAAAACGGCTTTCGGCAATGTTAAGGTTTGTTTCTGCATTTAAATCAACGGCTGCCACGGCAGCAAACATTCCAAAAGGCGTGCTTCTGTTTGATAAACGAGACGCATATTTATATAAAGATCCTTTTAGGTTCTTAAGTTCTTCCTCGGTTTGAAAAGCTTCCCCTGTTTCCCACATAACAAGTGCTTTATAAATGTTTGGAGAACCTATAAACAATGCTTCTCTGTTTTCTTTTTTAGAAAAAATTTCCACAATTTTTTCCCATGTAAGATCCATTTGTTTTTCTTCAATTGGTGTTCTCACAATTGCTGTTTTGGTAAAAGAGTAATTTTTCATTTTTGTTAAATTTCACTTATTAAACAATTATATTATTCCACATTCTATAATAGTATTCTTTTTTATTCATAAGCTCTTCATGTGAGCCTGATTCTATAATTTCACCCTTTTTAAAGGCATAGATAACATCTGCATTTTTGATGGACTGAAGTTTGTGTGCAATTACGATTATGGTTTTGCCTTGTGCGTGCAGTTCTTCAATTAAGTTTTTGATCACCATTTCTGATTCTGAATCGAGTGCCGAAGTGGCTTCGTCCAGGATCAGTACTTCGGGATCTTTGTAAAGTGCCCTAGCAAAAGCAATTCGCTGTTTTTCTCCTCCTGATAAATTGGCTCCGAATTCTCCCAGATAGGTATTGAATCCGTTTGGCAGCGATTCGATAAAATCATAAGCACCTACTTTTTTACTTACTTCAATGATTCTTTCCATATCCGGATTAGATTCTCCAATCGAAATATTAAAAGCAATGGTTCCGTCAAATAATTCTACGTTTTGAGGTACTGTTGTAATCAGGGCATTAATGCTTTCTTTTGAAATATAATTTAAATCGTATTCTCCAATTAATATCTTACCTTCCTTGGGGCTGTATATATTCTGGATCAGTGAGGCAATGGTACTTTTTCCGCTTCCGCTTTCTCCCACAAAGGCTGTAAATTGTCCTTTTTTGATCGTCAGGTTTAAATCTTTAAAAATGTAGCGGCCTAATTCATATGAGAAATCAATGTTTTTAAATTTGATATCATCGAGATTATTTCTGGTTAACCACACTTTGGATTCCATTTCTTCCCTGTCAAGATCCATAATACCAAACAAACGGTCTGAAGCAATCATGGCATTCTGAATCGCCTGGTTGGTTCCTATTAATTGTGAGGCAGGACCTGTAAAATAGCCTATTATGGAATAAAAAGAAAACAGCTCTCCCGGAGTAATATCACCATCAATGGCATAATAGGTTCCTGCCCATAACAGGATGATGGTAAACAGCCTGGAAATAAAATCAGTTGAAGTTCTGGCAAAAATGCCGTTCATTCCTGATTTATAAATGCTTTTAAGCAGGTCAACAAACTTTAATTCGGTTCTGGTTTTAGAAAAATCCTCTAATGATAATCTTTTTACCGTCCCGATGTTTTTGATTGATTCTACCAGCTGGGATTCTAAAAGTGCGTTTTTTTCCATTATAGCACGTTCTGCCGTTTTATTTAATTTATTCGCTATTAAATATATAACAATATAAAACGGAATGATTAACGAAATAATCAAGGCTAATTTCCAATAGAACGAAAACATGAAAATGAATGAAAAAAATACGATCAAAACGTTTACTGAAATACTCAAAGCCGTTTCGTTGATCAGGGCCCGTATTTTTACCGCATCGCCAATTCTGGACATGATTTCACCAATTCGCATGGTATCAAAGAACTTTTGAGGCATGGTAAAAAGATGTTTATAATAGCCCAGAATTAATCGGGAATCGATCTGCTGACTGGTTTTTAAAATGAAAACATCTTTTAAAACGCTGTATAAAATCTGAAGCAGTAAGCAGCCTATCACAATTACACTCATTAAATTCAGCAGGCTTTTATTACCACTTACCAATACAAAGTCGGTTATTTTACCCACATATATAGAAACTGAAAACCCAAGTAATGTGTACAAAACAGCTCCTATAATAGCCTGAATCAGAATATATTTATGAGGTTTCAGTAAAAATAATATTCTTTTGAAATTGGATATTTTTTCATTTTTCTCTTTAAAAATATCGTCGTCCGGAACTAATATTAAAGCATAACCTGTAAAAATTTCTTCGATTTCGGCCCAGGATTTTTTTTCCAGTTTCCCCACCTGCGGATCCATAATCTGGATGTGACTGTTTGTAATTTTATAAACTACTATATAATGAGGGAATTCATGCCCGTCTTTTTTTATTAAAACGTGTAAAACAGCCGGCAGCGGAATATCTTTTAATCCGTCAAACGAAACCTGAACTCCTTTGGCCAGAAATCCTAATTTTACAGCGGCTTCTCTTAATCCTAACAGTGTTGTTCCTTTTTGGTTGGTACTGGCATACTGGCGTATTCTTGAAATAGGAAGGCTTAGATTATAATGTTCCGATATTGAGGCCAGACAAGTAGCGCCGCAATCTGAAAAATCATGTTGTTTTATTTCTATTTTACTCATTTTTGCTGTTGTAAGGATTAAACCAATCTTCTACTTTGTCAAACAATAACTGAAATGCGGTTCTTTTGGTCAGGAAAAAACGACTCGTTAAACTCATTCCTTTTTTCAGGTTTCCCCTGGCTCCGTTTTTTAAAGTCAGACTGTCGGTATGCAGATTGCTTTTTATTTTGTAATAAGGCGAGTTATTAACGATAAGTACATCTTTGCTGATTTCGAAAATCCTGCCTTTTGCGAAACCCCACTGATTGGAATTAAAAGCATCTATCTGGTAAATAGCGTCTCCTCCTTCTTTTAAATAGCCTATTTCAGACGGGTTCACATACGTTTCAACTATAATGTTCTTGTCCGGAGAAATTTCTACAATTGGGTTCCCGGCAGCAATTCCGCTTCCTTTATGAAAGCCCTGCATATTGATAAGTTCACCGTCAATTGGAGCAATTATGATGTAATTGTTCTCTTCTTCTTTCAATTGTTTTTGATTCGAATAAATGTTTTTATTCGACTGGCTTAACTCGGTATATTCTTTCTGCCAGGTTAATTCTGTCTGTTTGATGAGATTGATTCTGTCGTTCTTAATTTTATTCAGATCTAACTCGGCTTTTTCAAATTCCGATTTTGATATGACTTCTTTTTTATACAGCAGTTCTTTTCGGTCAAAATCAGTCTGGGTGTTTTTCACCACAATATCCAGATTATACAATTCCTGCTGGTGTTTCAAAAGCTCTCTTTTGTATTGATCGGATTGTATCTGACCGTAATTTCGGTTAATCAGGTTCTTCAGATCACTTAAATACAAGGAGTTTTCTGAACTCTGAATCGTATTTAAATTCTCTTTTTCTTTTAATATATTGTGATCTATAATAAGTAAAGTATCCCCTTTTTTAATTTTCTTGTTTTCCTCAACATTAAAAAAGGATATTTTACCGCTTATAGGAGAATGCAGTGTCAGTTTCTTATCCTGTGGAATTATGGTTCCCCTGCTTGTTGTATAAACATCTATATATATAAAAGGAAGCGAAAGGAACGCAATTAATAAAGCTAAAAACGTAATCACAAATAAACGGGATGTTTTTTTATTGTGCTTAACAATATGACTTTCAACAGTGTTGTTTAAAATCTCTTCTGGGAAAATTTCTTTATCGCTCATAATATTGGTATTAATTTCTATGGCAAATGAACCTAATATTTAAGGAAGAAAAAAATGAAAAATGCCCATTTTTATAAAAAATCGTATTGAAATATAATATTTAAAAATTTGATTATCAATTAATTACAACAAAATTAAACTGATTTGATCTGAAACTTCCGAAAATCCCGTTTTTATGATTTTGAGGCATAAAAAAAGCATCATCAGTGTAAAACCGATAATGCTTTTTTTGACTGAGCATGTTCAAAAGTCAGATCAAATGATCGTTAAAAACGATTTCATTTAGAATTTATATTCTTAATTCATGAAAAGAGCTTCCACCATCTTTTCATTCATTTGATTGTCATTTAACTTTAAACTATTTTATATAGAGACATGCTTGTTATTTACGTTTTGTTTTTTGAAGCTAAATTAAAGTTTAGCTATCAGGTAACTAATCACTAAGTAACATGCTGGGGAGCTTCCGCCGTCAACATCATGCATTTGAGTGTCGTTTAATTCTGTAACAGCCGCTTTATTGAAAGCTAGCTTGCTCGTTGGGT
>NZ_JBMDKA010000042.1:0-38400 GCF_057809475.1 Flavobacterium sp. FG19
AATCTGCTCAATCTGCGGGAAACTAATTTTTTTCTCTCGCAGATTAAGCAGATCGGGCAGATTATATTTATTGGATCTGCTATTATTCCAGCTCGTAAAAATTCCTTTTCCCTATTTTTATCTTCATGGCTTTTATAAGTTTAATTTGTGCAAAAGGCTCTGTATTTTTATGATTATCAATGGTTACGGCACCGCTTTCAATAAGCCTTCTTACTGCTGATCTGGTACTTTCATTTTTTAGTTTATGACATACTTCAAGCAGGTTAAGTGTTTCATTTTCCCCTTGTAAATCAGCGATGGAGACCATTATAAAACTTTTAGCTTCTAAACTCCTGTTCTGAAACTGATTGGCAAAAAACTGCTCTGCCAGTTCCGCTTCCTCCTTGTTATGGTATTGTTCAATGATGTTTCGGGCGATTTGTTTTTTAATCTTCATAGGGTTTTCACCTTCGTCCAAAACTTGTTTAATTTTCTTTTTTTCTTCTGCTGAAAAATCCGTTACCAAATCTAGGTACTCCGTAATTAAGGTATCCGGAATCGACATGGTTTTACCAAACATTTCATTTGGGACATCGGTAAGTCCGATAATATTGTTGAGTGATTTGCTCATTTTTTCTTTTCCGTCTAATCCTTTCAGCAGCGGCATACACATCACAATCTGCGGACTTTTACCAAAACTTTCCTGCAATTGCCTTCCCATAGTGCAGTTAAACAGCTGATCGGTTCCGCCCATTTCGATATCACATTCTATTTTTACCGAATCAAATCCCTGCAGAATCGGGTAAATCAGTTCATGCATGGCAATGGGTGAATTCTCTGTAAATCGTTTGTTAAAATCATGACGGTGCATTAACTGAGCAACGGTAACATTTGACAGCAGCTGTAAAACTTCAGCAAATGATAAAGCATCAAGCCAGTCAGAATTAAAAACAATTCGGGCACTGTTTACATCAATAATCTTCGAAAGCTGTTCGATATACGTAGCAGCATTTATTTTTACTTCTTCAATACTAAGCGGTTTACGGCTTTTGTTTTTTCCGGTAGGATCACCAATACGGGCAGTAAAACTCCCGACTAAAATCACGATTTCATGTCCCATTTCCTGAAAAAGTTTTAGTTTTTTAAGGACTACGGCATGTCCCAGATGTAAATCCGGAGCTGTTGGGTCAAAACCCAGTTTGATTACCAGTTTACGATTTTCCTTAGCTGCTGCTGCCAGCTTTTCTTCCAGTCCGTTTTCTGGAAGAATAATTTCTGTGTTTTGTTTTAATTTTTCAAGTATTTCCATTTTGTGTATAAATAAAAAAAGCCCGGACAATAACTGCCCGGGCTTTCGTGATTATGTTCTATTTGTATCTAATTACAGCGCTGAAATATAAACATACCGCTCCCTGGCATCTTTATTTCTGTAATAAGTGCTGAAAAAAGGAAGACGTAATATGTGGTTCAAATGTTTCATTCTGAGCGCAAAGATAACTATTTTTTCTAAACGGGAATACTTATTCACCGCTGTTCATAAAAGTCATTAAAAGTGTATAAGCATTTTTAGTAACCAGTTTAGACGATTTAGTAATCACCGGAGAGCTAATCTGACGATAACCTCCGCTTAAAGTACCTGCTTCTACAGGAACCATTTTGTAGCTATGCTGGTCCAAAGCTGTAAAAACATAAAATTTGTTCTGCCATCTTACCACGGCATCTTCAGGCACTGTAAGTGCTTTTTCATTTTCAAATTCCGCCTCGGCATTAATAAACAAGCCCGGAATAAAAGCATTGTGATAGCTGTTTAGTTTACAAATCACTTCTGCGGCACGGTCGCCATTTAGACTCTGATTGATATAAGCTATTTTAGCCGGATATTTTTTTGAAGGATCGGCATTGGTAAACACACTCACTGTTTGTCCTGCGGAAAGCAGGTGAACATCTTTTTCAAAGGCATTCAGAACCAGTACCACATCGCTGGTTTCCATCAGTTCAAAAAGCATGTCGGTTGGTGAAATGTATTTCCCTACATTCACATTTACTTTCGAAACCAAACCGTTAATTGGAGAAAGCACCGATACCGTTTTGCTGATATTAGAAGCACTCAGCCTTTTAACATCAATTCCGGATAAGGACAGTTTCTGCGCCAGTGAAGCCATATAGATACGCTGGGTCTGCATTTCTGCCGCCGTTTGTTCAAACAACTTATCACTGCTGGCTTTTTTGGCATTCAGTTCTTTTTGTCGGTTATATTCACTCTGCGACAACTGAAATTTTTCTTTGGCTGTAAGATAGTCCTGCTGAAGCTGGATATACTGCATGTCTTCTACAACAGCCAGCAACTGACCTTTTCGAACGTGCATTCCCGTTATTAAATCGGTTTTCCTTACATAACCGCCAAGAGGGATACTCACACTTACTACACTTTTTGGCGGTACCGTTACCGTTCCCTGCAGTTCGAGAATACCTTTTACATTTTTCTCTTCAGGACTTCCAATAAGCAGTTTGGCATTTTTAATCTGCTTATCACTTAATTTGATTGTATTTTCCTGTTTCTGAGCTTCTGTTTTCTGTTCGTCCTTTTTATCGTTTTTACAGGATCCGGTTAGAAAAAGACCTGCTAATATTACTATATATGTTTTCATGCTTTTATAAATTTTGGATGGTCTGCAGGTTGATTACCGCTTTGTTATAATTATTAACCATGTCTAAATATTCGTTTCGTATGGTAATGGCCTGATTAACTACCAGTACCCACTGCAGATAATCAATATCTCCGTTTTCCAGCTGGCTGTTGGCGGCATCAATAATAACTGCGGCATTTTTAAGTCCGTCGCTTTCATAATACTGCAGGCTTTCTTTATATTTTTCTACTTCACTAACAGCATTATTGATTTCTGTCGTGGTTTCGATTTTACTATTTTCTGCCTGTATTTTAAAGTTTTCATATTCTATTTTAGCTGCCTTACTACGTGCTGACTGACTGGAAAAAAATAACGGAATCGCCACTCCTACATTTACATAATTAAATCGGCGGCTGCTGTCATAATACACGTCCTGTCCGGCAGAGTTCGTCTGCGTACCGGTAATACTCAGGTTATTATATCCCAGCGTAATATCGGGCATCAGTCTGGCCTGTTCGGATTTCCATTTCCATTTTGCTGCTTCCGCTTCATAATTGGAAAGCTGGATTTGAGGAAGCTCCGTTATATTGGACTGGGTAACAGCCAGATCGTTCTTAATTCTTACCGAAAACGGTTCATAACGGGTACTGTCCTGCAGCACGGCATTAAAGGAATTAAGGGTAATTTCCATATCCTTACTGATCATAGTAAGCTGATTGGAATAAAACTGTCTTGCCGACTGCGAAGCACTTTTTTCCAGAACATTCGTTTCCCCGGTTTTATAACGAAGGGCTGCTTTTTGTTCCATAAGCCTGTAAATAGAATCAGCATAGGTCAATAACTCCTTTTTGCTTTTAAGCCAGACATAATAGTAAAACAGGTTTCTTACATTAGATTTAACCTGCTGGGCTGTTAATTGTGACTGGGCTTTCGCCGAATTGTAAGTCTCCTGTAAAGCCTTTTTCTGCCGGCTGTAAAGAACCGGAAAAGCAAAAGTCTGACTGACACCAAAACGGGTATCGTTCATACCGCTGTTAAACTGTCCGTAATCAGCATCTACTACCGTTTTAGGAAGATCAAAGGCCGATTTACGAAGCTGTTCTTTTGATTTTACATTGAGCTCTGCCGACTTAATCCTTTTATTATACTGCAGTGCTTTAGACAATGATTCTTCAAGCGATATAGACTGCTGCGCCTGAACAGAGGCTGAAATAAACAAAGTAATAAGTAACAAAGTTAGTTTATCGATTTTATGTTTTTTCATTTTTTTAGTGAATACTTTAGAATGATAAGTCATTAAATAGATCGAAGGAAGCACAAAAAGAGTCAGCAGTGTTGCCGTAACCAGTCCGCCAATTACAACGGTAGCCAGCGGGCGCTGTACCTCTGCTCCTGCACCGTTGCTTAAAGCCATAGGCAGAAACCCTAAAGAAGCTACTGCAGCTGTCATTAATACCGGACGCAGCCTGTTTTTAGTCCCCATAATAATAATTTGAAACGGATCTGTAATTTCGCCCTGTTTTTGGATACGGTTAAATTCAGAAATCAAAACAATTCCGTTAAGGACTGCCACTCCAAAAAGGGCAATAAAACCAACTCCTGCCGAGATACTAAAAGGCATATCACGCAATGCAAGTCCAAAAACACCGCCAATTGCCGATAAAGGAATGGCCGTGAAAATAATAATACCTTCTTTAAGAGAACGGAATGCAAAATACAATAAAGCCAAAATCATAAATAAAGCTGCCGGAACCGCTACTCCAAGCCTTGATTTGGCCTGCTGCAGGTTTTCGAAAGTCCCTCCGTAAGTGATATAATAACCCGGATCAAATTTAATCTGGCTTTCTACCTTCTGCTGCAGTTCTTTTACGATAGATTCTACGTCACGTCCTCTGACATTAAACCCCACAATAATTCTTCGTTTGGCATCTTCACGCTGAATCTGGTTCGGACCTTCTACTTCTTTTACAGAAGCTACCTGATATAGTGGAATCTGCATACCGGACGGTGTCGCAATTAATAAATTACGAACATCAGAAATATCTTTTCGTCCGCTGTCTTCTACCCTTACCACCATATCAAAACGCTTTTCACCTTCATAAATACTACCGGCTGCAGCACCTGCAAAAGCAGCATTTACCGTTTTATTGATGTCAGAAACATAAATACCGTATTTCGCCATTTCGGCCCATTCGTAATCAATAACAATTTGAGGCATACCCGTAACTTTCTCCACATACAAATCTGCAGCTCCCGAAACGGTTTTACTGATTGCTCCCAGTTTCTCTGCATATTCAGCAAGTTTATCCAGATCTTCACCATATATTTTACAGACCAAATCCTGTTTAGCTCCCGTCATTAATTCGTTAAAACGCATTTGTACCGGAAACTGAAAACCGGTCGTTACTCCGGGTGCAATTTCTTTAACCGTCTGAGCCATTTTATCGGCCATTTCAGGAAAAGAAGAAGCACTTGTCCATTCTGATTTGTCTTTTAAAACAATAATCATATCCCCGCCTTCAATCGGCATTGGGTCGGTTGGGATTTCGGCACTTCCAATTCTGGAAACCACCTTTTCTACTTCGGGATATTCTTTTTTAAGCCCGGTTGATATTTTCTGAATCGTTTCAGTTGTTGTTGAAAGATTGGTCCCCAGCAATAATCGGGTTTCTACTGCAAAATCACCTTCTTCGAGCTGCGGAATAAATTCACCACCCATTCGGGTAAACAGCAGCAGGGCAATTCCAAATAAAACAAAAGCCGCAATTACAATCGATTTTCTAATCTGAAGTGCTTTTGAAAGCCAGTTTTCATAATGAAATTCAAGCTTTGCCATGATTCGGTCTGAAAAGTTCGGTTTATGGCTGATTTTTTTGCTGATAAACAATGAACTTACCATAGGCACATATGTAAGTGACAGTATAAAGGCTCCTAAAATGGCAAAAGCAACGGTCTGTGCCATAGGTTTAAACATTTTACCCTCGATTCCTTCCAGAGATAAAATAGGAAGATATACAATCAAAATAATGATCTGTCCAAAAACAGCCGCATTCATCATTCGCCCGGCGGAACCGGTCACTTCTTTATCCATTTCTTCCTGAGAAACGACATCAATATGTTTGTATTTTTTAGCGCTGTGCATATGATGCAGAATAGCCTCTACAATAATTACGGCACCGTCTACAATCAGACCAAAGTCTAATGCTCCCAGACTCATCAGATTTCCGCTTACGCCAAAAGTATTCATCATTATAATGGCAAATAACATCGCTAACGGAATAACAGACGCTACGATAAATCCGGCCCTTAAATTCCCCAGAAAAAGTACCAGCACCAGTACTACGATCAAAGCACCTTCAATAAGGTTTTTTTCTACTGTTCCAATGGCATTGTCCACCATTTTCGTCCGGTCCAAAAAGGGTTCTATTTTCAAGCCTTCCGGCAGGATTTTTTCAATTTCAGTTACTCGTTTTTTAACGGCAGCAATAACATTATTGGCATTTTCACCTTTCAGCATCATTACAATTCCTCCAACCGATTCTCCAAAATCATCTGTCGTTAAAGCACCATAACGAATAGCCGATGCCATTTTTACCTCAGCAATATCTTTAATCAGGATGGGAGTTCCGGCCTGTGTATTTTTTACAATGATATTCTGAATATCCTTAATGTTCCGGGTAAGCCCCACACTGCGGATATACAATACAGTAGGGCCTTTTTCGATATAAGCACCTCCCGTATTTTCGTTGTTGCTGCTCAAAGCGGTAAACACCTCTTTTATGGTAAGGTTCTGCGCTTTTAAACGGGCAGGGTTTACCGCAATTTCATACTGTTTCAGTTTTCCTCCAAAAGTTGCTACATCGGCAATTCCGGAAGTTCCCAGCAGCTGCCTTCTAATGGTCCAGTCCTGCAGGGTACGCAGGTCTTCCAGTGAATATTTTTTTTCATAACCCGGCTGCGGTTTCAGTACATACTGGTAAATTTCGCCCAGTCCGGTAGTAGCAGGAGCCATTTCAGGCAGACTGGCATTTTCGGGCATTTCTACCTTTTGCAGGCGTTCTGCTACCTGCTGACGTGCCCAATACACATCGGTATCCTCTGAAAAGACAATGGTAACCAGAGAAAGTCCGAAACGGGAAATACTGCGGCTTTCTTTTAGCTGTGGTATATTGCTTATGGCCTGTTCTATCGGAAAAGTGATAAGACGCTCAACGTCTTCTGCTCCCAGTGACGGAGCGGTGGTAATAATCTGCACCTGATTATTAGTAATATCGGGCACAGCATCAATAGGTAAACGGCTTACTTCAAAAAGTCCGTAGATAATCCACAGTACTGTAAAAACGCCAATTACCAGTTTATTTTTAACTGAGAATTGTATGATTTTATTAAGCATAACTTATTTAAAATATTAGAAATAAAAATCAGGCAGAAAAGACCTTAAGAAGTCTTAACTGCAGTGAAAATGATATTAAAAATAAATTATACTAAAGGAGGTCTGAACACACTTAATAAAGCGGGATCAGCATGTAAATTAGAAGTATACGGAATAATGCGGTATTCTGAGAATCCGCTGTTAAAAGGCACACTGATTATTGTTTTTTCTACGGGCACAAAAACCAGCTGCAGGGAATGCCCTGAAATATTTTTAAAAGGAAGCTGCATATCACGGTCAGCATCATTGTCGTTCTCATCCTCGCCCCAGTAATGCATTTCCAAAAAGTCAATAAAACTAAGGTTTCGTCTCTGCTGATGTTCTTTAAAGTGCTCGATAAGTACCGGCAGTTTATAAAACTGCTGAAAAATGCCCATGTTAGACAGTATCAGAAAGAGTAATATGTAAATCACTTTTTTTCGCACTTCGCAAAGTTACTTTAAGAAGTAAAACAAACCTAACGTAAAGCCTGCTAATTTCTTAATTTTCGCTAAAGCCGGCTTTAAGAATTAGTTAAATAAGCTCTTTCTTGTTCAGTTTTAAGATATTTCCGTAAGCCACAGCCGCTTTATGAACCTGTACCAGCCAGTCTTCGGCTGCGTTGTCATCGGCACCGTCAGAAATATATTTAAGACATAAAAACGGAATATTCTCTTTCATCGCAATCATAGCCAGTGCATACGATTCCATATCTACCACATTATAGATCGTCTCTGCATGTTTCATCTCAAAATTATCACCCGTACCGCAGATTCCTAAAGACAGATCCTTCATTTCCAAGCCATATTCCAAAACCGGAGGCAGCCCTGATAAAGGTGTTTCGTACTGCTCGTATCCCAAACCTCTCACATCCATATCTCTCTGGATAAACCTCGTACAGCAGATTACTTCTCCTTTTTTAAAATGATTACTCCCCGCTGACCCCAGATTCACGATCAAAGCAGGTCTTTTAATCTGTATCGCTTTTGTGAGTTCGTAGGCCGCATTTACTTTTCCAATTCCCGTGATCAGGGCATTATGTCCGTTAAAAACTTCCGCCGCTTCAGAAGCTAAAGCAAAACTAAAAAGCACATCGGCAGACGAATAAGAATGAGTTTCATTAATCTCGATCATAAAAAGAAGTCGTTTTAAAAATGCAAATATCGGGTATTTCAAATAGAAAATATCCTATTTTTTCTTTTAAAACATACCAAACCTGTCACGGTAACGTTTCAGCTCCAGATCAGTTTTATTCAACAGCTTTTCCAAAAGGTCGATTTTGTCTTTATAAAGATTCTGAACCAGATCCATATTGCTTTTTTGTACTGTACTGCTGCTGTCTTTCTTCTGCGAATTAAAATACAAATGATGATCAAACTGTATAATATCCTCCAGGGAAACTTCTAAAATACCCGCGATTTCTTCCAGTTTGTTAAAGCTTAAATCGGTCGTTCCTTTTTCGATTTTACTGTAAGCTGCCTGTGTAATACCCAGCTGGTCCGCAATATAATGCTGCGTATAATTTTTTAACTCTCTGATGTTTCTGATCTTATCTTTTATTTCCAATGCCATAACTAAATTTTTTAAATGAATTAATACAACAATCCTGATTTCAACTTTATCCAAATCAATCCCGAATTACAAATAAATGGTGTTCACCAGCGGAAAACAATAACAAATGTTATCAGTTTAGGAAGTGTCTTTATGCCCATATTTTAAACGGCTCAAATGCACCGATGTAATATTGAGATAGGACGCAATATAATGCTGTGAAACACGCTGCAGTATTCCTGGAAATCTCGAATTCATATTTTCATAGCGATGCAGCGCACTGTGAATATACATCGATTTTATTTTATCGTTTATAATAAAAAAATAATCCTCGGCAATTAATCTTCCCAGTTTTTCTCCATAGCGGAGTATTTTGTATAAATTCTGAAGCATCTCAAAAGTCACCACAAGCACTTTGGTTTCTTCCATGGCCTGTATCGAAAAACTGGACGGGATTCCTTTTAAAAAGCTCTCATAATCGGTACCAAAAGTATTTTCCATACAAAAATGAAACGTCTTTTCCTCCCCTTTTTCATCCAGAAAATAAATCCGCAGCAGACCGCTTACCACAAAAAAAATACTATTACAGACATCTCCCTGCCGGACCAAAACGGTCTTTTTTTTAACAACCGCCATATGAAGTGCCGAACGGCAAAAATTCCATTCGGCATCACTAATTTCAATATAACTTAGAATTAACTGTCGTATACTCTCAATTCCCTTATCCATTTATTATGTCCCCTTTTATTTAAACGTATCCGGTTTTAGTATTATTTCCCCCTGATAACTAAAATCTTACCCATTCCTTTCCTTATAAAGTTAAGCATTTACCATTTTTTAAAATAGATCCTTACTCCCAAAAATCATATAATTTTAACTGTTTCTGAGTTGTTATAAGTATCTTTAACCTTTAAAATTTAGCCATGACAGAAATCTTCAAAATGTTTCGCGTTACAGTCGCAGAGTCTGAAAAAATAATGCAGTCTGTAAATGAACCGCATGCCCATACTTTTGAAGAACTGATTTTGGGAAGAAAAGGACAACTGGAACATTTTATTGATTTCAGCTCTAAACTTGTAGATGCCCCTTTTATCAGTTTTGTAACCCAGGGCAAAATACACCGGGTAAAACCTTTGATAAAAAACGGTGAATGTGATATGTGGGTACTGCGTTTTAAAAGCGAATTTATAGCCGAAACTACTTTCAGCCTGTATGCTTCTTTTCACGACAAAGCCAATATCAGCATGCAGAGCAATGAATGTTTTGAGAAACTCGATATGCTCTGTAAAATAATTTATGACGAATACCAGCAGGAATCTCCCGATCTTTCCGTTATCAGACAGCTTTTAAGCGCTTTATTTACCATTATAGAATCAGAAAGGCGGAAACTAAACCTTGACAATGACGAATCGAAAAAAATTCAGAGTTCTACTTTTAAAAATTTCCTGAGGCTGCTCGAAGAATATTATAAGGAATCCAAAGACGTGAATTTTTATGCCGATAAACTGTTTATGACTGCCCGAAACTTAAACCTGATCTGCCAGCAGATTTTACAGCAGAGCGTTTCTGAAATCATCGAAACCCGAAAACTTACCGAAGCTAAAAACCTTTTGATGACCACCGATAAAAATGTGGCCGAAATAGGGTACGAACTTGGTTTTAATGAAAAAACCTATTTTACACATGCTTTTAAACGTAAGGCAGGCATGACGCCGACTGAGTTTAGGGATGAAATGCAGAAACTGCTTTCCTAAAAACACAATCATTCTTCCGAAAATCGTTACCTCTTTCCCCTGCAATAGTCTGAACTTTGTCACTGGTTAAAAAAGATACTTTACAGAACGAATCACGATATACAATGGACAGAAAAGACTTCCTTAAAACCATGGCTATTTTACCTCTGGGTGCAGCTGCCATGAAGCTGAATTCCCTTAAAACAGCCACTGATACTTTTGCCGCAACAGAGAGAATGCCTGTACTTTTCCTGGGGCACGGTAACCCGATGAATGCGCTGGCAGATAATAATTTTACACAGGGTTTTCAAAATATAGCCAAAACACTGCCAAAACCCAAAGCCATACTTTGTATCTCGGCCCACTGGGAAACAAAAGGAACTTTTGTAACGGCTATGCAGAAACCGGAAACCATTCATGATTTTGGCGGATTTCCCCAGGCTCTTTTTGATGTACAATATCCTGCTCCGGGAAGTCCGGAACTGGCTCTTGAAACACAAAAACTGATTACCTCAGCTTCTGTCGGGCTAAGTAACGACTGGGGACTGGATCACGGCTGCTGGACTGTGGTTAAATTCCTGTATCCTAACGCTGACATCCCTGTTATCGAAATGAGTATCGACTATACCCAGCCGGCCTCCTATCATTATGCATTAGGAAAAGAGCTGGCGGCATTAAGACGAAAAGGTGTTTTGATCGTAGGCAGTGGAAATACCGTACACAATTTACGTCTTGCCGCCTGGGACAAAATGATGCTTCCGGGTTATGCTTTTGAATGGGCACATACAGCCAATGAAAAAATGAAACAAATGATTTTGGAAGATGACCATCAGTCCCTGATTCATTTTGACAAACAGGGAAAAGAATTTCAACTGGCGGTCCCTACTCCGGAACATTATATTCCGCTGCTGTATATTTTATCGCTTAAGGAAAAAGACGAAAAAGCGACTATTTTCAATGATGCCATCGTAGCGGGATCGTTAAATATGATGTCTGTTAAAATTGATAAGGCATGAACCTGAACAAATCAGTAGGGATTTCTGCGGGAATCCTGATCTTAATCTCCATTTTTAGTTTTACCCTTATGAATTCAAATACCCAAAAGACAAAGCTGCATTACGTAATCAGACAGCCCAAAAACGCCATTTCAAACCCTCCTCTGCTAATTTTGCTGCATGGTGTGGGCGGCAATGAACAAAACCTGTTTTCTTTTGCTCCTGAACTGCCGGATGAGTTTGTTGTAGTTTCTGCCCGCGGACCTCTGACTTTTGGACCAAACAGTTTCGCCTGGTTTCAGGTCGATTTTTCAACCGGAAAACCTCAAATTAACGAACAGCAGGCAGAACATGCCCGAAAAATGCTGATTGATTTTATAGACGATTTAAAATCAGAAATCCGTTTTGACCCTGAACGGGTGTATTTAATGGGTTTTAGTCAGGGCGGTATTATGAGCTACAGTACTGCACTTACAGCTCCTGAAAAAATAGCCGGAATTGCTGTAATGAGCGGCAGACTGCTGCCGGAAGTAAAACCTTTAATCGCTGATGAAAACCGTCTTGAAAAGCTTAAAATTTTTATTTCACATGGGAAACAGGATGCTGTCTTAAATTACCAGTATGCTATTGATGCCTCTGCTTATTTAGAAACAAAAAATCTTGCTCCTGAGTTTCATTCCTATGAAGAAGGCCACACCGTTAACCGGGAAATGTTTCATGATGTTAATCTCTGGCTGAAAAAGAACCTGCAGTAAAAAATAAAGTATTTCTAAAGAAAATCCCGGACAACAGTTAAATGAAGTCCGGGATTTTTTATAACGAATACGGCTTTCCCTCAAAATTGTCTAATTTTATACTTTCAAAATCAAACCGTTTTTATAAATCAATTAATACACTAAATGGATATCTCTGTCATTCTGGACACTATTTTAGAACTTCCGGCAGCCTCCAAAAACAAACTGCTTTCGAAAATCAATGAAACTGCTTTTGTCAAAGGAGATATTATTTTAAGAGCCGGTAAAGTTGAAAATCAGATCTATTTTATCAAAAAAGGAATCGTCAGGGCTTATATAGATGAAGAAGACAGCGCTATTACGTTTTGGTTTGGTAAGGAAGGGGAAACTATTATTTCGATGAAAAGTTATGTCGAAAAACAGAAAGGATATGAAAGTATTGAACTTCTGGAAGACTGTGAACTCTATGAACTAAAGGCTTCAGACCTTGAAGAATTATTCGATGGAGATATTCACATCGCCAACTGGGGAAGAAAATTTGCCGAAAAAGAGCTAATTAAAACCGAAGAACGTTTGATTTCCAGACAATTTAAAACTGCTTCAGAACGTTATCTGGAACTTATGAACGGTCATCCGGAATTAATCCAGCGGGTACAACTGGGGCATATTGCTTCTTATCTTGGAATCACGCAGGTGAGCCTAAGCCGGATCAGGGCTGAATTAAAATAAATTTGATTTTTTATCATTTGTTAAATTTTTTCCAGTCTTAAGAACAGAACTTTGTCCCATAAAATTTTAACAAACATGAACTGGATTATTTTAATTATCGCCGGATTATTTGAAGTCGCTTTTGCTTCCTGTCTTGGAAAAGCGAAAGCCACTACAGGAACAGAAATGTATTACTGGTATATTGGCTTTTTTATCTCTTTAACCATAAGCATGCTTTTACTGATGAAAGCTACAGAAACACTTCCTTTGGGAACTGCCTATGCCGTCTGGACAGGAATTGGCGCAGTTGGAACGGTATTAGTTGGTATTTTTATTTTTAAAGAACCGGCTGCTTTCTGGAGACTGTTTTTCCTGGCCACTTTAGTGGGTTCAATTGTAGGGCTTAAAGCCGTTTCTCATTAATTAAAAACGTAATAATACGATTCATTAAAGCGGAATATGTAAGTGTTTCGCTTTTTTTATAAAAAAGTGTTTGACACAGATCAGGCAGATTTAGCAGATTAAAAAAAATCTGCGCCAATCTGCTGAAATTTTTTTAAATCTGCGTGAAAAAATTAAAAACTCTATCTCAATTTATCCTCTTAAAAACAAAATCTAATAGTTCACGCAGATTAGGCAGATTTTATCAGATTAAAAAACAAAAAATCTGCGCCAATCTGCTGGAATCTTTTTAAATCTGCGTTAAAAAATTTAAAAACTCTTTCTAAACTTATTCTTAAAATCAAAATCTCCCTACTCCACTAAATTTGCGGGAGAAAATAAAAAGGCATACTAAACTCCTCATACTTCTGTTTACATTAATGCGTTTTTAGCATCACATGATAAAAAATAAGCATTTTATATCATTACTCTCTCTTTTATCTTTGTCAAAAAAACAGAAACTAATTTCAATTATGACCTTAAGCCATTGCATCAAATCTTTTGAAGAATTAACCAATACAGAACTTTACAATCTGCTTCGTTTAAGAAGTGAGATTTTTGTTGTAGAACAAAACTGTCCGTATTTGGATCTGGACAACAAAGACCAGAATAGTTATCATTTACTGTATTATGTCAACAATGAATTTGCCGGCAGTACAAGATTGCTTCCGGCAGGTTTATCGTATTCTGAAACAGCAATAGGACGGGTTGTGATTGGAAACAAACACCGCGGACTGGGATTAGGTGTAAAAATTATGGAAGCTTCAATAGCCGGATGTGAGGAGAAATTTGGCAAAGGCGCTATACGGATCAGTGCCCAGTATCATTTATCGAAGTTTTACCAGTCAGTAGGATTTACAGAACAGGGAGAACCGTATGACGAAGACGGAATTCCCCATATCGAAATGCTGAGGACATAAGGCAGTTTAGGGAACTATAAGTTTTAAAACATTGGCCAGCACCGGATTATGGTCTTCAGCCCTCCAATTGATATAAAGATCCGTTTCTAAAGGAAGTTTAATGAATCGGATACCCGAAATTTCATGAAAAAGATAGGAATCCGGTAAAATAGCAATGCCAAGTCCTTTTCGTACCAGTGCGATAATGGCAGAACCAAATTCGGAATGCAGGTAAACTTCGGGAGCGTTTTCAAAAGAATTGAACAAACGCTGGATCAGGTCACTGTAACTGCTGCCTTCGTCAGTAGTAGGCAGTATAAATTTCTGATGAGCAAGAGTTTCTTTGGTAAGATCTTCCGGTTTTTGATAAGGATGATCTTCAGGCACTACGATAGCCAGATTATCAGTATAGATTTTTTCTGACTGGATATCACGGGCATGGTTGATATCGCGCGTAATAGCCAGGTCGATTTTATAGTTTCTCAGGAAGTCCTGCTGGTTTTCGTATAAAACCTGAACCAGTTTAATTTTCAACTTGGGAAAAGAAGCTGAAATGCGGGATAAAATGTCCGGCATAATCGAAGCGGAAATAGAATCAGGATGCGAAATCGTTAGTGTACCGCTTTCGCCTAAATGAATCTGACGTGCCGAAAGATGGATATACTCAAGTTTACTGAGTTCCACTTCCCATTTTTCCTGAAGGAACCTGCCGGCAGCTGTGAGTTTGACATTACGTTTATTACGTTCAAAAAGCTGAACACCCAGCTGGTTTTCGAGCGACTGGATCTGACGGCTCAGTGCCGATTGTGTAATATTCATTTTTCCGGCGGTATTCCAGAAATGCAGTTCACGCGCCAGCGCCAGAAAATATTTGATCTGTTGTAAATCCATTGATGCAATTTACGCATTTATAAAAACAAAAAAAACAGATTTAATGCATTAATAATCTAAAAATATGAATACTCTAAAAATCAATAAAGCCTCAGTTAATGATGTTAACAAGCTTCAGACAATAGGAAGAACAACCTTCTCAGAAACATTTTCAGATGTTAATTCAGAAGAAAACATGAATAAATACCTGAATGAAAGTTTTGCGGTTGAAAAACTGGCTTCTGAACTTACCAATGAATCTTCCTTTTTTTACTTAGCAGAACTGGAAGACCGTGTAATTGGTTATTTAAAACTGAATATTGGTGACGCACAGACTGAAATGAAAGAAGAAAACGATGCACTTGAAATAGAACGGATTTATGTTTTGAAGGAATTTCATGGTAAAAAAATAGCACAGGCCCTTTACCACCAGGCTCTGCAAACTGCTAAAAAGTTAAAGGTTGATTATATGGGGTTTGGGAAAACAATTTGAGAGCAGTAAACTTTTACACCAAAAACGGTTTTGTGCAGTTTGACACCCATATTTTCAGACTGGGCGATGACGAGCAGACGGATTTAATGATGAAAAAAGTTTTAATCAATGAATAAAAGACAGGTTTTAATTGTTTTACTGATTATAGGAACTGCTTTTTGGGGTATCTCCTACTCGGTAACCAAAATGGCGGTTGGCAATTATTCTCCTTCCACTTTTTTGTTTTATCGTTTTTTAATGGCTGTCGTGGTACTGACAATAATTTTTTGGAAATACGTTAGAAAAACCAATCTGGAATCCCTTAAAACCGGCGCCGTTCTGGCTGTACCCATGTTTTTAGGCATTCATTTGCAGACCGTAGGTTTAAAATATACGGCTGCTGCACAGTGTTCTTTTATTGCAGGACTCTGCGTTATTATTATCCCGCTGATAAAACTGGCTGTTTACCGTACCGCCGCTCCGTTAAAAATATGGGCTGCGGCTTTAACAGCCCTGGCCGGTTTGTTCATTATAGCCGTTAAAGATAAGCTCACTATACGTACAGGCGATTTGTATACGATCGCCGGCGCTTTTGGTTTTGCTGTTTATCTGATTTCGGTTGAAAAACATTCGGCGGGAAAAAACCTTCTGACTTCCATCGTGCCTATGTTTGCAGTTTGTACTCTGCTGACTTTCTTTCTTGCCCTGACGGATCAAAATGCAGACTGGTTTCCGGAAAACGATACTTTCTGGCTCGGTGTCTTTTACTGTGCGTTGTTTTCTACCGCATACATGTATACCATTTCAAATATTTCACAACGGTATTTATCAGCTGAAAGAGTGGCGGTAATTTATCTCTTTGAACCCGTTTTTGGAGCCATAGCCGCTTTTTTTATATTAGATGAAAATCTTTCCTGGAGGCTGCTTCTGGGTGGCAGTCTTATTTTTGCGGCAACGATTATTTCCGAAGTAAATTTCAAAAAAAACAGACCAAAACTGTTTATCAAAAAAATACAGTCCGGATCTTAATACAAAAGCTCAATTCTTTCGAATTGAGCTTTTTGTTTTCCAGTATGATAACAATCTTGGTAGTACAATCTCATTAAAAAGTCACAAACTTAGCTCCTAAACTGAACCATCTTGAAGGTAACGGAATTGCTCCTACTTCATAATAGACCGCATTAAAGATATTTTGGGCATCTAAGAAGATTGTAAATTTATGAAACGACTGACTCACCCTAACATCATTTATCCAGTACGAAGGCCCGGTAATTCTCTCATTGAAACGTGTCGCAAATAATATCGATAAATCTTTAAACTGGTAGTCAATTGTATTGGTTACCTGGTGTTTTAAAGAAGAAATCAAATATTTTGAATAGGTATCGGTACGGCTGCTTTTAAACTCAGAATCTAAATAAGAATAACCTAAATAAATCGTCAGCTTAGCATCTGTTGAAAAAGCAAGTCTGTAAGTCCCGCGTAAATTGATTCCGTTCGTATTCAGATCTCCTGTATTATGACTCTGCCACGCCACCGTTGTTGTCATACGCGTCCAGTCGATATAGTTATCAATTTTTCTGTAAAAATAGTTCGCATTAAAACTAAACGCCTGTTTATCAAACTTAAATCCAATTTCACTCTGGAAGGCATTTTCAGAATCTAAAGTCGGGTTTCCAACATTTCCGGTCTGTTGTAAATACAAGTCCGTAAACGAAGGGATTCTCTGGCTTGTGCCCACATTTCCTATAATTTTAAACGCATCGGTTATAGCATAACTGGCATCAATTCCCGGATAAACCTGCCATTTGTAATCAGAATTGTAGTTTAAGTACGTTCCCAGATTAACATTAAATCGGTCCGAAAAGCTAGTTCTGTACTCAGCATAAACCCCAACATTTTCACGGTCATGATCGCCTATATTAGAAGAATGAATATTCTCATTTCTGAATTCAGCTCCAAATCCCAGTTCTCCTTTTCCTAATTTTACTGTAGAGTTTAGTTCTCCGGCAATAGAGTTGGTATAATGCTGACTTCTTCCCACATTTAAATTTCCCATTCCTAAATAACGGTAATCGTCGTAGTTGTATCGGTAGGTTACCCTTGGCATTATTTTCCAGCTGTCTGTAATCTGGTGTTTAGACTGGATATTAGCAAAAGTAGTCTGAACAGCCTCACTTGAATTTCGGTCTCCCGGAGCCGCATAAAATGCATTAGCACCAAATCCGTTGTTGATATATCCGGCAGAACCTAAAATTTCGTTAGAATCATTCAGCTGTACATTTCCCTGATAGAATATTTTATTATTTTCAAAAGCCGTATTATAACGATAGCCGTTGCTTTTATCATGCGAAGCAAAAATCGAGTGCTGGTGTTTTTCTTTAGCCACAACAAATCCGGCCTGAACACCCATTCCGTAAAAAGTATCTCCGCTTCCTTCGGTATCTTTTTCAAAATTAGAACCCGCAAAAACACCTGCCAAAACACCTGATTTTACTGGCTTTTTAGTAATAATATTAATCGCCCCCGTTAAACTGTTGATTCCGAAAGTTCTGGCAGCAGGACCTCTGATAATTTCAATTCTTTCAATGGCTTCTGCCGGAATAGGCAGGTTCAGCATATTATGAGCCGTTTGAGAATCGATTACTTTAGCACCGTTTAGCAGTACAACGGTCTGTTCAAAACTTCCACCGTCTACACTAATATCGGCCTGGCTTCCAAAAGGACCTCTTTGTCTGATGTCTACTCCGTTGGCATATTGTAAGATCTCCTGAATGGTTCTTCCAGGCAGTTTTTTTATGGTTTCACTGCTGATCACATATACATTTCTGTTTTGCTTGGAAACAGGAGTACTGAATCGGTTTTCATTGATTATAACTTCATCCATTTCGTTAATGGAATCCCTTTTTGTCTGAGCGTAAAAATGGGTACAAATTACTGATAAGACAGCAAAATAGATTTTTTTCATTTTGGTTATTATTTTTTTGACAAAAATACTACCTTGCCGTACTAATCAAGTATACCAGTTTTGTAATTATGAGTGGTCCGGTTCAAATTCCTTTCAAAAGCTTTATCCAGCTTAAGCCGGAAGAAAGTACAGCTTTGTATCTTCAGATTGTTTTTGAATTTATCAAAGCCATTCAGACGGGATTTCTGCCCGAAGGGACTAAACTTCCCGGCAGCCGCATTTTATGCAAAGTACTGGCTGTAAACCGCAATACACTTATCAAAGCTTTTCAGGATCTTGAATCGCAGGGCTGGATTGAAACGCTGCCCAATAAAGGAACTTTTATCTTATCACAGCAGAAACAAAAAAGCAGAGAGGATATTAGTGTGCTTAAAAAATCCGATAATTCCGAAATGATTTCCGGATTTACTTTTAAACGTTCGACCATTCTGGAAAACCCGACAGAAATAAGCAGTCTGCCTTTTCAGTTCAATGACGGTATGCCTGATCTAAGACTGGTTCAGACAGATGTTCTGGCAAGACTTTATGTTTCAAAACTAAAAAGGCATAAAACCTCCAGGGCTTACGAACAGCTTCAGCTTCGTTCCCATCTTAATTTTAAAACCCAGTTTGCCAATTACCTGAATCTTACCCGCGGCATTCGCATTGCTACCTCGAACCTGCTGACTACGAGCAGTCACGAAATCAGTCTGTATCTGGTGGCCAAATTACTCATAAGTCCTGGCGATAAAGTAATTGTAGCTTCTCCCGGTTATTATATTTCTAATATGACCTTAACCGATACCGGGGCACAGATCATTTCGATCCCTGTAGACAAAGACGGAATCGATACGAAACGCCTGAAAGAAATCTGTGAAACTTCCAAAATCAGGGTTTTATACCTTACTTCCAACTATCATTACCCAACCACTATGGTGCTGAGTGCCAAAAGAAGAATGGAATTGCTGGAACTGGCGCATCACTATGGCTTTGTTATTCTGGAAGACGATTATGATTTTGATTTTCATTATGACAATAACCCCGTACTTCCGCTGGCGGCATTCGATACCAGTCAGCGAGTAGTATATATCGGATCCTTCGGAAAATCACTCCCGTCCGGATTCAGTTATGGATTTGTTGCAGCTCCTGCCGAATTTATTGCTGAATTAGAAAAACATCAGAACATTCTCGAACCCGGAATTGATGTTATGAAAGAACAGGTATTAACTGAATGGATTTCTGAAGGTGAAGTACACCGTCTTTCTAAAAAGAATAAAAAAATTTATAAAGAGCGCCGGGATTACTTTGTTTTTTTGCTGAATGAAAAACTAAAAGACCGCATTAAATTCAGGATTCCGCCCAGAGGACTGGCAGTCTGGATTGAATGGCTTGATCATTTTAACCTGATCAGACTACAGAAGGAATGTGCTTTAAACGGTCTTTTTCTTCCTAAAACCATATTGTACCAAACCAGAGACTTAACTGCAACCCGTTTAGGCTTTGGCCATCTGGAAAAAGAAGAAATGGAAACAGCAGTAGCTGTTTTAAGCAAAAGTCTTGAAACCATCCTTTCGTCTGAAAGCGCAAAATAAAAGTACCAAAGTCTTTTGGCAAGACTTCGGTACTTTGGAAAATCGCCTGCGTACTAACGATTTACAGGCAGCCAATTTACAACTTACTGCAAACTAAAATGAGGTTAACAGGTTTCAAATTATAAAATGAAACCAGTTTCTTACTTTGAAACCGTTATTCTCTTTACTGATAATTATATAATTTGTAATTTTAATCTTATAATATAAAAAATGGTTTTCTGAAGTAATTTTGATATTGTTGACAAAATGAAAGTAAATCCTTTATACAATCAAAGAAACGGGGCGGGTTATGATGTGCATAAGCTGTTTTTTGATTGGTAACCGGATATATTGTATTTGGGCAGAGGATATAGCACCAGTTTCACCGTTAAGGAGTCTGAAATAAGGATGCATCAGCGGTGTAATTGGTCTGCTCAGCTGGATAGTTAATTTTTAGTATAACCTGTCATCAACCCCCAATTGACTGCGCAGTTTATAATATTCAGCTGTTCTTTGCCCATATAATATTATGTTTAGTTTGTTTTTTTTCTGAAATAAACCTGTTTTTCTACAGCAGGAACAGACTCTTCTCTCTCAAATTCTTCATATCCCAAAAGCTTTAATTCCTGTATTAAAACGGTATCCGTTTCAAAAGCTTTTACCCAGATCAGATCGTGCTTTCGCTGTGCGGCAATCTCTTCTGCCCTTTTAAACAAGGCATTAATATCAGCTGTATCAAAGTAAATGATCTCACTCAGGTTCATCGCTTTTTCGGCTCCTAAACCCTGATTAGACAGTCTGGAAGAATCCATCTTGATATACGACTGCGGTTCTTCTTCTTTATACCCCATTAAAATCTCGATAGAAAAATCGTTCTGAATTTTAAAAAGTGCTTTTTGCGAAAGATTTTCACCTGCATATTGCAATCCTTTTTCCTTCCCCAGTAAACGGGTATAAAACTGAATGGCTTTTTCCTCCATCCAGGTAACATTATCATTGATTATCACTACAAATCGTGCTGTTTTACTCATATCTTTTGGTATTAATGAACTGCAAATTTGCAAAGCAGATCGTTTTAAGAACAGAGCAATAAGACGGTTATGTTGTTCGAAAAGGGAGTTTTATAGTTATGAGATGAAAGTTCTTTCTGTTTACCGTTTAAATCCTTCAAAAATTCAAAACTCAAAAACTGATTACTCCCCACCGAGACTGAAAACCGAGACCGAGACTGAAAACTAAAAAAAAATTACCTCCTGTATTCCAAAGGCGAAATCCCTGTATGATTCTTAAAAAACCTTCCAAAACCCGACTGAGTTGGAAAATGCAGCAGATCGCTGATCTGGCTGATGGTGAGGCTCTGGTTCTGCAATAAAACTTTTGCTTCTAAAATGACCATTTCGTTAATCCAGTCGCTGGCTGTTTTCCCGCTGTTTTTTTTAATGACTTCCGACAGGTATTTTCGGGTTACATTCAAAGAATCAGCGTAATATTGCACTGTTCTTTGCGTCAGGAAATCTTTTGCGAGAAGGCTTTTGAATTTTTCAAATAACGGGTTTTGAAAAGCCGGGTGGAAATTATTTTTCTGAATAGTGTCCAGTTCATAAATCAGTATATACAAATAACTGATGAGCATAGCCGGTTTATGAGGTGAACTGCCTTCCACCACTTCTTTAACCGAATTAAAAATACGTTCGAACTTAGCATGAATAGCGCCGGACAAACGGCAGACATGCAGCTGACTGTTCTCAAAAAATTCGTATTGGTTCAAAAAGAAAACATTGGTCTGGCTCTCCAGAAAAAACTGCGGTTTAAAAAAGATAATATCAATTAAAATAGTTTCACTGTTTTTAGAAAAACTTCTAGTTACCGAGGGGCTTAACGCAATAACAGCCGGAGCTTCGACTATAGTTTCTTCAAGTCCGGTCTGCATGACAATACTGCCTTGCCGCAAAAACTCAATGGCATAACTTTCTGCCCGGTATGGTTCACTGATATACGGATGATTGTGAGTCTGAATGTAGAAATACTCATTTTTGGTATCCGCAGCAGAAAATAAACTCTTATGGTGCGTTAAGGAATAAGTCTGGATTTTACTTTTCAATGTTTCTTTTCTAAAGTATCCCAAATATAAGCAATCCTGAAATGAAAAATGACGCCATAAAGCGCCATTTTTACGTATGTAGAAATTTCAAAATCTTACTTTTTGTCGATTTTGTATAATCTTCCCTGATCGGTTACGGCGTATAAAGCACCGTCCCCGCCTTGTGTAATATCTCTAAAACGCTGGCCTTCACTTGCCAGAAGTCTTTCTTCTCCTGTTACTTTATTATCTTTAATTACCAATCGGGCAATATGTGTTGCACTCAGGGAACCAATAAAAAGGTTATTTTCCCATTCCGGCACACGGTTTCCGCTGTAAAATGTCATTCCGCTTGGCGAAATTACCGGATCCCAATAGTAAACAGGCTGTTCCATTCCTTCTTTCTGCTGGATTCCGTCTCCAATTACCTGTCCGCTGTATTCAATTCCGTACGTAATGGTCGGCCATCCGTAATTCGCTCCCGCTTTAAGTCGGTTTAGCTCATCTCCGCCTCTTGGCCCGTGTTCGCTCTGCCAGATTTCTTTGGTTACCGGATGCATTGCCAATCCCTGCGGATTTCGGTGTCCGTACGTAAATATTTCAGGTAAAGCATTCGCTCCGGCAAAAGTTGGATTTCCGGAAGCCGGCTGTCCTTCTTTCGTAATTCGTACTGTTTTTCCCAGACTGGCCGTAAGCGATTGTGCTAAAGGACGGGTCTGCAGTACAGAACGTTCTCCGGTGCTCACTATTAAATTTCCCGTCTGATCAAACAAAATACGGCCGCCATAATGCAGATCGCTTGCATTGGCCGGACTGGAACGGTAAATAACTGTTGCGTTTTCTATTGTTTTTTCGTTATCTGCCAGTCTTCCTTTCGCAACAGAAGAAATATTTCCTCCCGCTACAGCTTCCGAAAATACCCAGTATACCATTCTGTTAGTCGCAAAATCAGGATCAAGACATAAACCTAACAAACCGCCCTGATTAGCCGGATTTACAGCTGGTAACCCCGTAATAGGCTCGCTCACTACTCCGGCAGTAGTTACAATACGCATAGTTCCGGTAGTTTTCTGAGTCACTAACAAACGTCCGTCAGGCAGGGCTTTTACTCCCCACGGACTGGTAAGGGCACTTGTAATAATATCTGCTTTAAACTCTGTATTGGTAGTCATCCCGTTTACTCTGGTCTGGCCGGAAAAAGCAGGTTTATACTGCGTATTGGCCGGATTAGTTTCAACAGGATCTGTTACGGTTCCGCCTCCGTTTTCCGGTGTATCATCATTATTATTACAGCTAAAGGCTAATAAAGCTCCCGAAAGGATAAAAATGTACTTTAAATTTTTCATATAGTTATTTAATTTGGGGTTATATCTGCAAATATCTAAAATTAAATAAGGCTTGTTTTATATAATTTAAGGAAAGACTTATAGAATTTCTCTTCATAACCTTTAAAAAAACATTTTTAATCATTTGATTAAATTAGTTGTTTAAATTGAAGAAATGTTTTTACATTTGCATCGTAATTTAATTTAACGTGAAATGAGCAGCCAGAAACCGGATACCAGCACAGAAGAAAAAATCAAAGAAGCCGCCAGAACGGTTTTCTACAAAAAAGGATTTGCTGCTACCAGAACCCGTGATATTGCCGAAGAAGCAGGGCTTAACCTTGCTTTGTTAAACTACTATTTCAGAAGTAAAGCTAAACTTTTTGAAATTATTATGACCGAAACCCTGGCGGTTTTTGTAAAAAGCATGAGAATTATACTGAATGATGAAAATACTTCGCTGGAAGAAAAAATCGAACAGATTTGTTCTAACTACATCGACTTTATCATTAAAGAACCGGAGCTGCCTGGCTTTATTGTTACTGAAATACGTCATAACCCAGGCGGTTTAATAAAAAAACTTCCGGTACAGGAAACTTTTACCCAATCCTCCTTCATAAGACAGCATCAAAAAGCAGTCGCTGAAGGCAGCATCAGCGAACCGAATCCTTTGCACTTTTTTATGAACCTTATGGGGCTTATCGCTTTCCCTTTTATAGCCAAACCACTTATCATGGGCAGCCGTAATCTGGAAACGGAACAATTTAATGCTTTAATGCAGCAACGAAAAAAACTTATTCCGGTCTGGATTAAGGCTATGATGGAAGCCTAAAATTTTTTGCTGTAATTTTAATCAAATGATTAAATCGATATATTAAAACAAAAACACAACAATACAACCATTTATAATTCAATAAATTATGAATACTATTTTTAAAAAAGGATCTGTAATACTGCTCCTCTCCACGTTTATCTGGAACAGCAGTGCACAAACAACTCCTGTCCTCACACTTGAAGAATGCCACCGGCTGGCCAAAGAAAATTATCCGGCGATCATTAAACTGGATCTTGTAAATAAAAGCAGTGATTACGATATTCAAAATGCCAATAAACGTTTCCTTCCTCAGGTTACTTTTACCGGACAGGCTTCTTATCAGTCGGCCACAGTCAGTTTTCCGGATGCTCTGGGAACTCCGGGCGGTGTGCTGCCTTCCATCAGTAAAGACCAGTACAAAATACAGGCAGAAATCAACCAGCTTTTGTATGATGGAGGTAATACTAAAAACCAAAAAGAACTTATAAAAGCCAATTCGGCCCTGCAGCAGCAAAATATAGAATCCAGTTTGTATGCCATCAAACAGCGAATCAACAGTATTTATTTCTCGATACTGCTCATGGAAGCACAGCTGAAACAGAATAACCTCAACATCGAAAACCTTCAGACACAGGTTCAGAAAACCGAAGCCGCTCTTAAAAACGGCGTCGCTTTTCGAAGCAGTCTTGATGAACTGAAAGCTGAGATCTTGAACATTCAAATGGCCGGAACTGAATACCAGTCTAACAGAACCGCTTATTTAAAGATGCTGTCCTTGTTTCTTGGTAAAGAAATTTCCGTTTCCAGCCAGCTGCAGATGCCACAGTCCAATTATATACAAAACGACATAAACCGACCGGAATTAAAAGCTTACGAACTTCAAAAAAATATTTATACCGCTCAGGAAAAACAACTCCAGTCTGAATACCTGCCACAGATCAGTGCTTTTTTTCAGGGAGCTTACGGAAGACCTACACTTAACATTATTGAAAATGAATTCGGTCCGTGGTACGTAACGGGAATCCGTTTAAACTGGTCTTTGGGAAGCCTGTATACTTTATCTAATAAAAAAAGTATATATAAACTCAGCCGCGAAACAACAGAAGCCGATAAACAAACTTTTCTGCTGAATACTAAATTAGATTTATCACAGCAGGACGAACAGGTAAAAAAATATTCAGAGTTAATAAAACAGGATGAAGAAGCTATTGCCTTACGAACTGCTGTTTCAAAATCAGCTGAAGCACAGTTAAGCAACGGTGTCATTACCACTCACGAATACATTCAAAAAGTAAACACAGAACATTTGGCCCGGCAGACCAAAATACTGCATGAAATACAGCTGCTGCAAGCCTCTTACAATCAAAAATTTATCACTGGTAATTAACAATTAAACCAAACAAAATGAAAAAATTAGCAGTCCTAATAACACTATCCCTATTTTTAAACAGCTGTAAAAAGGAAACCGATTATGACGCTTCCGGAAACTTTGAAGCCGATGAAGTAATTGTTTCAGCGCAGCAGAACGGAACACTATTGTCGTACTCCGTTGAAGATGGTGCAGAACTCAAAGCCGGTGCTAAAGTCGGACAAATTGATGTACGTACTACCGAGCTTCAAAAAGAACAGATCGAAGCCAGTATTACCGCTTTATCGCAAAGAACAGTTAATCCAAACGATCAGTCAGAATTAGTACGCCGTCAGTTAACAGTACAGGAAGCACAACTCGAACAGCTGCTGCGTGAACGTACCCGGACCCAAAACCTTGTAAAAGCCGATGCAGCTACTCAAAAACAACTGGATGACAGTAATGCTGCTATTGATCAGTTAAAAAAACAAATTGCGGTAACCCGACAGCAGCTTGCCTTAAATACGTATAATACCCAGACACAAAACCGTAGTATCTTAAGTGAAAAAGCCCCACTGGAAAAATCGGCAGCACAGTATCAGGAACAAATTAATAAAGGGCAGATTATAAATCCGATTAACGGAATTGTACTGACGAATTATGTCCTGCAGGGAGAATTACAGACTATCGGAAAACCGCTTTATAAAATTGCCAATACCAGCACGCTGGATCTAAGGGCTTATATTACCGGAACACAGCTTCCGCAGATTAAAACGGGACAGCAGGTTACGGTACGGATAGATCAGGGAGAAGATCAGTATAAAAACTATACAGGTACAATTATCTGGATTTCGAATAAATCGGAATTCTCCCCTAAAACCATACAGACGAAAGACGAAAGAGCCAACCTGGTTTATGCCATTAAGGTAAAAGTAAAAAACGACGGCTATTTAAAAATTGGAATGTACGGCGAAGTTTTATGGTCTAAACAGTAAAATCATGTATTCAGTAACAGCAAAAAACCTTTCCAAAAACTACGGCGACGTAAAAGCGGTAGACGATGTTTCTTTTGAAATTAAAAAAGGAGAACTCTTTGGACTCATTGGACCGGACGGAGCCGGAAAAACGTCTATTTTCCGAATCCTGACGACGCTGCTGCTGGCCGACAGCGGAACAGCATCTGTACAGGGGCATGATGTGGTGCAGGATTATCAGGCAATACGAAACAAAGTAGGTTATATGCCGGGACGTTTTTCATTATATCAGGATTTAACGGTAAAAGAAAACCTGACTTTCTTTGCTACGGTATTTGGCACTACTATCGAAGAAAATTACGATCTGATCAAAGACATTTACGACCAGATAAAACCTTTTAACGACCGCAGGGCCGGAAAACTTTCGGGCGGAATGAAACAAAAACTGGCCCTTTGCTGTGCGCTGGTTCATAAACCCGAAGTATTGTTTCTGGACGAGCCAACTACAGGTGTTGATGTTGTTTCCCGCAAGGAATTCTGGGAAATGCTGGCCAGACTAAAAGCACAGAATATTACCATAATTGTTTCAACACCTTATATGGACGAAGCCAGACTCTGCGACCGGATTGCATTGATTCAGGACGGTAAAATTATGTCTATTGATGAACCTGACGTTATTGTTCAGAATTTTCCAAAAACGCTGTTTGCGGCCAAATCAGATGAAATTTATCTGCTGTTGAAAGATCTCAGAGCCGATCCTGCCATAGAAAGCTGTTATGCTTTTGGGGAATACCTGCATTTTACGCTTGTTTCGGATGAAAATGAAGATACTGTTTTAAAAGAACTTACCAGCAGGCATCCTCATAAAGGACTGGAAATAAAAAGAATTACAGCCACTATCGAAGACAGCTTTATACGTTTGATGCGCGAACAGACCGCAGTGGTCAATTAAAAAAGAAAACAATGGATGACAAAGCCATAATCTGTAATAACCTCACCAAACAGTTTGGTGATTTTAAAGCGGTTGACAATATTAGTTTTGAGGTAAACCGGGGAGAAATATTTGGTTTCCTGGGTGCCAACGGGGCCGGTAAAACTACTGCCATGCGTATACTCTGCGGGCTTTCATTCCCTACTTCGGGTGAAGCTGTCGTAGCAGGGTTTAATGTTTATAAACAACAGGAACAAATCAAGAAAAACATTGGTTACATGAGTCAGAAGTTCTCTTTGTACGATAACCTGACAATACTGGAAAACATTGAGTTCTACGGTGGTGTCTACGGTATTTCCCGTCCCGAAATAAAAGTACGAAGCCAAAACCTGATCGAAACATTGGGACTTGAAAAAGAGGCAAAAAAAATGGTGGGCGATCTGCCTTTGGGATGGAAACAGAAATTAGCCTTTTCGACCGCTATTTTCCACCGCCCTAAAATTGTGTTTTTGGACGAACCTACAGGAGGCGTTGACCCCATTACCCGAAGACAGTTCTGGGACATGATTTACGAAGCCGCAGCTGCCGGAATTACCGTATTTGTAACCACACATTATATGGACGAAGCCGAATACTGCGACCGTATTACGGTAATGGTTGACGGACGTGTAGAAGCTTTAGACAGCCCCGCTAATCTGAAGACCAGATTTAACACTCATTCTATGGACGATGTTTTTTATCAACTGGCAAGAGGTGCCAAAAGATCCGGAGATTAAAAATGAAACAATTAACCGCTTTTATCAGAAAAGAATTCTACCATGTTTTCAGGGACCGCAGAACGCTGCTGATCCTTTTTGGACTTCCGGTGGTGCAGATCATTCTATTTGGTTTTGCTCTAAGCAGCGAAGTCAAAAACATTGGTCTGGGCATTCAGGATAATGCCCATGATGTCAATTCACAGCAGATTATTAATAAAATTAGTACCAGTACTTATTTTAAAGTTAAAAATCCGGTTTTGGATTATGAGGATATCGAAAAACGGTTTAAAGAAGGCAGTATCAAATGTGCCGTTATTTTTCCGGCCAATTTTGGTAATGAGCTGTACCGAAGCAATGGAGCGCAGATCCAGGTAATTGCCGATGCCTCAGATCCCAATACGGCCACAATAGTAACCAATTATCTAAAAGCCATCATAGGTGATTATCAGCAGCAGCTTAATCCCAACGTAAAACTCTCTTATCTGATTGTTCCTCAACTGAGACAGCTCTACAACGAAGAACAAAACGGTTCCCTTAATTTTATTCCTGGAGTTATTGCCCTTATTTTTATGATAGTCAGTACCGCTCTGACCTCGGTGGCCGTAGTACGCGAAAAAGAACTGGGAACTATGGAAATTCTGCTTGTCTCCCCTTTTAAACCGATTATGGTGTTAATTGCCAAGGCCATTCCGTATCTTGTACTTTCCCTGATCAATTTTATTATTATCTTACTGCTTTCTGTGTTTTTACTTGATATTACCATCAAAGGAAATCTCGTACTCATTTTTGCCGAAAGCATTCTTTTTATCATCACCTGTCTGTCCTTAGGTTTGCTGATTTCGAATGTTACCAATTCGCAGCAGACGGCTATGCTTATTTCTATGATGGGTATGATGCTGCCAACGCTTATTTTGACCGGCTTTATGTTTCCGCTTGAAAATATGCCGGTTTTGTTTCAGGTTATTTCGCATGCCGTACCTTCCCGATATTACTATTCCATTATGAAAGCAGTAATGCTGAAAGGACTTGGATTTAGTTATGTCTGGAAAGAAACTCTGGTACTTGCGGGAATGTCTGCCGTACTTTTAACTATTGCCCTCAAAAAGTTTAAAATCAGATTGTCATGAAAAAACTGCTCTTTTTACTCCAGAAAGAATTTCGTCAGATACGAAGAGATAAAACCATACTGGCCATGATGTTTGCCATGCCTACAGTTCAGCTGATCATAATGCCGCTGGCGGCCAATTTTGAGGTAAAAAACATTAATGTAGTGTATGTCGATCACGATCACAGCCCGTATTCTCAAAAACTGATTCATAAAATTGCTTCTTCTGGTTATTTTGTAATTATTGACAGTCCTGCTTCCTATAAAGAAGGTTTAAAGCAGATTGAAAAAGGAGATGCTGATCTGGTTCTGGAAATTCCTTCCGGTTTTGAACGCAATCTTGTTCGGGAAGGCAGTCAGCAGGTTAATATTGCCGTTGATGCCATTAACGGCACAAAATCTTCTATCGGGAGTGCTTATCTCACCTCGGTCATCACTGAATTCAACAGCAGCCTTGATATCAATATTAAATCTTCAAAAGGTACTGTTTACCTTCCGGCAGCAGCTGTAAATATTGAAAATTCTAACTGGTACAATCCAAGGGCAGAATACAAATATTATATGGTGCCCGGTATTTTGGTTTTGCTTTTAACCCTGATAGGCGGTTTTCTTACAGCACTCAATATTGTACGGGAAAAAGAAATTGGCACCATCGAACAAATCAATGTAACCCCAATTAAAAAATGGCAGTTTATTTTAGGAAAACTCATCCCGTTCTGGATTGTGGGTATGATTGTTTTCACGGTAGGTCTAACGGTAATGTATCTGGTTTACGGAATATTTCCGCTCGGAAGTATCGCATTATTATATCTGTTTGCCGCTGTATATCTGATTGCGCTTTTGGGTTTGGGACTTTTGATTTCAACCTTTGCCGATACACAATTACAGGCCATGTTTATTGCCTTCTTTTTTATGATGGTTTTTATGCTGATGAGCGGCTTGTTTACAAGTACCGACAGTATGCCGGAATGGGCAAAAGTCATTTCAGACTTAACCCCGGTAACCCATTTTATTAAGGTAGTGCGTCATATTGTTTTAAAAGGAAGCGGTTTTAATGAAGTAGGTACAGAACTGTTTTACCTGCTTGGTTTTGCTGTTGTACTGAATAGTCTTGCGATTTACAATTACCGAAAAACCAGCTAAACACACTTCTGCACCTGCTTCACTTTATAAGATATCACCAGCTGTATTTCAATATAAGTCTGGCATTAAACGGAGTTCCCGCAGTAAAATGAATTTCTTCGACCGGATCAGTTTCATTCGCTAATCTTGATTCGGTCAGGAACTGCGTTTCTTTCCATTTGGTATTAAAAATATTATCGATATTGAGCCCTACAGATACTTTTTTGATTTGATAATTTACAGAAAAATCAGTGATACAATACCCTTTGGCAACAACTGAATTGTCTTCGTTCGCAGGACGGTCGCCCAAAAATCTTGTTCTTAAACTTCCTGAAAATCCTTTTAAATCTTTTACAGAGAATCCGTTCATTACCGTATGAACCGGAGCCAGCGGCAGGTAATCACTGCCACTTGGTTCGTCTATTGATCTGGCATGAGTATAGGTATAATCTGTATTCCAGAATAACCAATTGGTTAATTGGTATCTAAAACCAAAATCAAAACCTTTTCTTTCTGTTTTTCCGCTTGGTTCCACTACCGCCTCATCGCCTACATAAACAAATTCCTGAGCCAGATACAGATACCAGAGTGCCGAATTAATAATCATTCTTGGAAAAGGTTTCCAGTTAATTCCTAAATCAGCACCGTAAGTTTCCGGAAGGATTTTTTCTCCTTTCTGCGCCACAACTACACGGGTATCATTACTGTGAAATCCTTTTCCGAGTTTTAAGAAATATTGTAATTTATCATTTTGAGTATATAAAAAGTTCAGTTTCGGACTTACAATCGCTTTAGTTTGTGTTTGATTGGCATAGGTTGATGCCAGCTGATCTTCGTAACCAAATTTGAAATAATCCAAACGTAAACCTCCGTTTATTAACCATTTCCCTGTAATAAAATCAAGACTGGAATAACCAAAAAGATTGGTTTGGTTTACATTTCCTAAACTTAGATATTCTAAAACTGTTTTTCGGTTTACGGTATGCGATAACTCTACGTCTTTATTAGTATCATTTCGTAATCCGGCACCTAGTTTAAAACGCCACTTTTCATTCAGTTTCTGATCGTATTCTGACTGAAAACCTACAATAGTCCTGTTTTCTTTCTGTTTAATCTGATCGCCGTTTACAGGATCATTCAGGAAAAAGGTGAAATTAGAATACAGTTCAAAATCATATTTACTGATAAAAGCACTGCTTTTGATATGCGTATTTTCATCAATTCTGGCATCGTACTGCAGATTGAAATTGGTTCTGTCTGTATTTCCGCCTTCGTTAGGATCAATTGCACCGTAATGCGAAATAGTTCCGTCGTTTACAGCACGATCCGGAATTTGTCCGCTGGCATCCCACTGGCTTTTAAAATGTGAAACCGACAAAGCCAGACGATCTCCGTTATTCATTTTTGCAGCATATTTTCCAAACAAATTTATTCGGCTAAAGTTCTGAGGCGCATCAAAATAACCATCAGTCATCATATACTCTCCGGCAAAATAAGCCGACTGGTTTTCTTTATTCAGTAAATTAAACATGGCAACGGTGCGGAAGGTATCAAACTGCCCGCCTTCAAAAGAAACCGAACTGTTTTGTAAAGCATTTTTAGTATTAAACCCAACATATCCTGCTGTTGTAAAATCTCCTTTATCAGCAAAATAGGCTCCTTTATCAAAATCAATATTGTCTACCGTTTCCGGAATTACAAAATGCAGGTCAGAATACCCTTGTCCGTGTGCATGCGATACCATATTTACCGGCATTCCGTCAACTGTAATATTAATATCGGTTCCGTGATCACAGTCAAAACCTCTTAAAAAAATCTGTTCTGCTTTTCCACCGCCGGCATGCTGCCCTATAAAAAGTCCGGGAACCTTGCGAAGTAAATCCTGAGAGTTGGAAATGGGCTGAATCTCCAAATCAATTTTAGAAATCGTATTCAGATATTTCAGATTATGGGTAATGGTAACTTCTTCCAGTAAAAAAGGCTTTTCTTCTAATTGAAGGGAAAGAAAATCACTGGAGGAAAGTTTTATTTTTTGTGTCGTATAGCCCTGTTTAGAAATATGAAGACTATCTTCGATTTTGGTTTCTTCTAAAGTAAATTTTCCGTTTACATCAGAATGGGCATGTGTTTTGGAAACTAAATCCCGAATCAAAACATCTGAAAGCGGTTTCCCCTCTGCATCTGTTACAACTCCTGAAACTGACTGTGCTTGTGTCGTAAAAGACAAAATAAAGACCGAAAAAACAAAAAATAAGCGCATGTACTAAAAATTTGATAAAATACAAGCAAATATAGAAGTCAAAACTGCCTAAAACAAAAAGAGCCTTAAATTTTAAATTTAAAGCTCTCTTTTTTATAGTAATTTATAACGAAAATAAATTAGTCCCATTTATTGCTTTTAGAAACAGCATATTTCCCGGCTCCGGTAAAAAACAAACCAACTGAACCTAACAGATAAAGCATTAAAAGTTCATTGGCATATCCGCCGTGTTCACTGATCGAGAAAATATCCTGAGCGTGTGCCACAGCAATCGCTACTATACAGGTAATGGCAAGAAGAACCGCTGCAATTCTGGTACGGAAACCTAATAAAATAGCAATTGGTGCTAAAACTTCACCAATATAAACCGCATAGCCAAAGGCCCCCATATTGTCTACAAGGAAAGAAATTCCATGAATTAGTTTAGCAATACCGTGGAAAAGCATTAAGCCTCCAACGCTGATTCTAAGTAATAATAATCCAATGTTTGTGTTTTTTGAAATCATAATAATTTTGTTTTGGGTTTTAAAAAATGAAATACAAATTTGGCTTGTAATTCGGCTAAAATACAAAAATTGTTGTGATCCAAATAACACTATTTAAAATAATTCTAAATAATTAAATTTAAACATATAGTCCCGAAGCCTCGGGATAGTTATTTGTTTGTCTAAAAAGAATAGAGAAAGAAACTAGTTTCTAACACATAGTTTGCTATGTGTATTATTGCAAATGAAATGCCTTTACACGATAGCAGAGACTATGTTTCTATGTGTTTAAAACTATATTCAAAGATATTTTTCAATAAACAGAAAACTTTTTAGAACTTAATCGCAATCTTTCCAATCGCCTTTCCTGATTCTAAAAGCTGATGTGCTTTCTTTAAATTTTCAGCCGAAAGTCCGTTGTAGGTATCTTTTAAAGTTGTTTTTAAAATACCTTCGTCCAGTAAATCAGCTACCTTATTTAAGATATGATGCTGCTCAATCATATCTTCTGTTTGATACATCGAACGCGTGTACATCAATTCCCATGAAAAAGAAACACTTTTGCTTTTCAGTTTATTTAGAACAACTGGTTCAGCGCTTCCGGTAATCGAAGCAATATGTCCCTGTGGTTTAATCAATTCAGCCATGGTATCCCAATACGCATTGGTATCTACAAAATCCAGAATAAAATCAACGTTTTGGAAACCTGCTTCTCTTACTGAAGCCACTAAATCTTTATGGTTCACCACATAATCGGCTCCCTGTTGTTTGCACCAATCCATAGTTTCCGGACGAGATGCCGTTGCAATAACCGTTAATCCTGCCATTTTCTTTGCCAGCTGAATCGCAATCGAACCTACTCCGCCGGCGCCTCCAATAACTAAGATGGATTTTCCTTTGTCTTTCTCTGCATTAATTCTGATTCGGTCAAACAAAATTTCCCAGGCAGTTAAAGCGGTTAACGGAATCACAGCTGATTCTTCAGCATTTAATGTTGTGGGTTTTCTGCCGACAATTCGTTCATCAATAATCTGATATTCGGTATTGCTTCCCTGTTTGGTAATATCTCCGGCGTAATACACTAAATCACCAACTTCAAATAAAGTGACTTTCTCTCCTACTGCCTGTACAATTCCGACAGCATCCCAGCCAATAATTTTCGGCGTTTCCAAAATGGTATCTTTCGCCGCACTCTGACGAATTTTAAAATCAACCGGATTTACGGAAATAGCGTCAATTTTTACTAATAAATCGTGCGCTCCGGGTACCGGTTTTTCAGTTTCAAATTCAATAAAACTGTCTTTTTCTTCTATAGATAATGAGGTTTTAAATCCTATTGCTTTCATTGTTTTTAAATTTTGGTTTAAAATATAATAACAAAGATAGTTGCTCTATGGATGCTAATGCTGGTATAAATTGGGACTAAATTTGTATATTTTTTTCAAAGGTGCTAAGTTGCTGAGAGGCTGAGTTTTTTTTTATTTCACGCAGATTTAGCGGATTTAAGCAGATAAACGCAGATCTTTTTTTTAATCTGCTGAAATCTGCAGAATCTGCGTGAAAAATATATTAACCCAATTATCCTCTTTTTGTTTCTCACACCTAGTCCACACAGTCTGTCATTCCGAGGAACGAGGAATCTCCACAAGTAGCTCCGCATAGTGAATCGCCAATCTTTGTAGAGTTTCTTACGGAGATCTCTCCTTCGTCGGGATGACAAAACTATCGCTTTAGAAAGCGGAAACCTAAATATAATAAACAAGTAAAACGCCTTTATCCGCAAACAATAACTATGTTTCTATGTGTTTAAATAAAACTCTAAATTTGTTTTATCAAAATTTCGTAAAATGAATATCAGAAAAGCCAACAAATCCGAATCCAAATATATTGCACCTATATTATTATTAGCGATGGAGGATATTGTCTATAAATTTTTGGCTAAGAAAGAGTACGCTTCCGCGAAAGACTTTCTGGAATATTTCATCGAAAGAGAAAACAATCAATACTCTTATCAAAATTGTTTTGTGGCTGAGGAAAATGGCGAAATCATTGGCGCAGTTAACATTTATGATGGTTCTGAAATAGAAAGCCTAAGAAAACCAATCATTGAATACGTTAGAAAAAATTATAATCCCACTTTTAATCCTGAATTTGAAACCAAAGAAGGAGAATTTTACATCGATTCATTAGGCGTAAATCCAAATAATCAGGGAAAAGGAATTGGTTCAAAACTGTTGGTTTTTCTGATTAATGAATATGTACATCAAAATAAACAGACTTTAGGTTTATTAGTGGAAGAAGATAATCCACTGGCAAAAAATCTTTATCTGAAACTTGGATTTACAATTGTGGGCGAAAAAACTTTGGTTGGCAAAAAACTCGAACATCTTCAAATTGGTAACGAATAATGCCGCTTTCGCTAAAGAAAATCATTAAATTTAAAATCCAAAACAAACCAAAAATGAACCTTAATACTGTATTTGAATCCAATTATAAAAAACTGGGATTTCTGATTCTGAATCAAGAAACCGTAGAAGAAATAAACAGTGACGAATACAAAGCTTATATTAAGGTATTATATCTTCCGGAAGAGTATCTGGTTACTATTGATTTTAAGCAATATCAAACCAAAAGTCCTTCTCTGTTTTTCATCAACAGCAATCAATATCTGCAGATTAATAAGGAAGGAAAAAAGCAGGGTTATTTTATGTACTACAATCGTGATTTCTATTGCGTACAGATTCATGATGCCGAAGTAGCCTGTGACGGACTGTTATTCAATAATATTTTTGAAATGCCCATGACCGCTTTACCAGACAAAGAGGTTTTGTTTATTGAAGGGATTTTCAATCAGATTCAGGAAGAGTTTGTTTCACCCGATTCTTCGCAGGAAGAAATGATTCGAACCTATTTGAAACAACTTATTATTAAAGCAACCCGAATCTGGAAAATCCAGCAATTAGGAGTTCTCAACGAAGAACCAACTAAAGAAATGGATTTCTTCAGGGATTTCAGCCGATTGGTCGAAATTCATTTCAGAACCAAACATACCGTTGCCGATTATGCCGATATTTTAGGCGTTGCTCCGAAAACACTTTCAAACAAATTCAATCGTCTGGAGCTGACACAGCCTAACGATATTATAAAAGACCGCATTATTCTGGAAGCTAAAAGGCTTTTGGGGTATTCTTCTTTAAGTGTAAAAGAGATTGCATACCAACTCGGATATGAAGATCCGGCTTATTTTAACCGACTTTTTACCAATAAAGTCGGCGATACTCCGTCAAATTTCAAGAAAAAATACCTTCAAGGGAAAAATGTACAATTAGAATAGACTTTTATCCATTTTCAGAGGCTTATTACCACCATATCTTTGTCCTATCAAATTATAAATGATAAAACAATAAAGATATGAAACGTAAAGCAAAAGCCGTTTGGAACGGTGACATTAAAACCGGAAAAGGAACTCTTACTACAGACAGTACCGTATTAAATAGTACTCAATATTCTTTCAACAGCCGTTTCTCAGACGGTATCGGAACCAATCCTGAAGAATTATTAGCCGCTGCCCACGCTGGCTGTTTCACTATGAAACTAAGCTTAGACTTAACTACAGCTGGATTCACAGTTGACGAATTAGCTACTCAATCAACTATTACTTTAAACGACGGAAAGATTACGCAGTCTCTTTTAGTGCTAAACGCTAAAGTTCCGGGAATTTCTGAAGAAGAATTTTTAAAAATCGCTCAGGGCGCCGAAAAAACGTGTCCGGTGAGTCAGGCTTTTTCTTTCGAAATTGTTTTACAGGCAAATCTAATCAGCTAAACATCAAAATCTTATAACAAATAACATACATTATGAAAACAATACAATCCATACAAAGAGGTATATTTATAGTTACATTATTAACTCTAAATACAATAGCTATGGCACAAGAAAGACCATATAAAGGACAAAATGACCCAGAAATCTTTACAGAGGTCCGCAGCTTTTTAAATGCATTAAATTCAGGCGACGGAAAACCATTAGAACAATTATCTGTAGCAGATGCAAGAAATGTTTTAGTAGGCGCACAAAAATCAGTAGAAGTCGATTATTCTGGCATCGAAGAATCTGAAAAAGTAATTTCTCAAAACGGCTTAAAAGTAAAAATTCATATCACTAAACCTAAAGGAGCAAAAGCAAATTCACCGGTATTTATCTTTATTCACGGCGGCGGATGGGTTTTAGGAGATTATCCTACGCATAGAAGATTAGTGAGAGATTTGGTTGTAGAAAGCGGCGCTGTGGCAGTTTTCCCGGATTATACGCCTTCTCCCGAAGCTAAATATCCGGTTGCGATTAACGAAATTTATGCTGCTACACAATGGGTAGCCGAAAACGGAAAAGAAATTGGTGTAGACGGTAAAAACCTTGCGGTTGTTGGAAACAGTGTGGGTGGTAATATGACGGCTGCGATTACTTTAATGGCTAAAGATAAAAAAGGCCCGCATATTAAATTACAAGTTTTATTGTGGCCGGTAACCGATGCTAATTTTGAAACTGAATCTTATAATTTATATGCCAACGGACGTTTCTTAACTAAAAACATGATGAAATGGTTCTGGGACAACTACTTACCTGATACTGCTAAAAGAACAGAGAAATATGCTTCTCCATTACAGGCAAGTTTAGCAGAATTAAAAGACTTACCTCCTGCTCTGGTGCAGACTGCTGAAAATGACGTTTTAAGAGACGAAGGTGAAGCTTATGCCAGAAAGCTTAATGAAGCCGGAGTTCCTGTTACCTTAACCAGATACAACGGTTTGATTCACGACTACGGACTTTTAAATCCGATTGCCCATGTACCCGCTATTCAGACTGCTGTGCAGCAAGCAGCAATCGTAATCAAAACGACACTGAAATAAGAATTTCAAAACAAATTGAAAAAGAAGTTTTCTCAAAAGGAAAGCTTCTTTTTTTTTAAGCTTCAGAGAAGCGGCATATTTATAAAAAAAACAAACGATTACAAAATAAAACTCCAGAGGAGCGAAATGTTTCTAAATTATTGTGTCGCTCCTCCGGAGCTTTCGTCATTTGTTGTATTGATATTCTATAAATATTCTGCCCCGCTGGGGCTTTTGCTGATAAAATAATCTTTATAAGTTTCCATATAAATCCCAAGAGCTCTTTTTTTTTTAAAGCTTCAGAGAAGCAACATATTTATATAAAAAAATAAACGGTTACAAAATAAAGCTCCAGAGGAGCGACATACATTATAGAA
>NZ_JBMDKA010000043.1:0-37988 GCF_057809475.1 Flavobacterium sp. FG19
CAGGGTATCTAATCCTGTTCGCTCCCCACGCTTTCGTCCATCAGCGTCAATCCACTGGTAGTAACCTGCCTTCGCAATTGGTATTCCATGTAATATCTAAGCATTTCACCGCTACACTACATATTCTAGTTACTTCCCAGTAATTCAAGTTCAGCAGTATCAATGGCCGTTCCACCGTTGAGCGATGGGCTTTCACCACTGACTTACTAAACCGCCTACGGACCCTTTAAACCCAATGATTCCGGATAACGCTTGGATCCTCCGTATTACCGCGGCTGCTGGCACGGAGTTAGCCGATCCTTATTCTTACGATACCGTCAAGCTCCTACACGTAGGAGTGTTTCTTCTCGTACAAAAGCAGTTTACAATCCATAGGACCGTCATCCTGCACGCGGCATGGCTGGTTCAGACTTGCGTCCATTGACCAATATTCCTCACTGCTGCCTCCCGTAGGAGTCTGGTCCGTGTCTCAGTACCAGTGTGGGGGATCTCCCTCTCAGGACCCCTACCCATCGTGGCCTTGGTAAGCCGTTACCTTACCAACTAGCTAATGGGACGCATGCTCATCTTTCACCGTTGTGACTTTAATTATAAAGTGATGCCACTCTATAATACTATGAGGTATTAATCCAAATTTCTCTGGGCTATCCCTCTGTGAAAGGCAGATTGCATACGCGTTACGCACCCGTGCGCCGGTCTCTAGTTCCGAAGAACTATACCCCTCGACTTGCATGTGTTAAGCCTGCCGCTAGCGTTCATCCTGAGCCAGGATCAAACTCTTCATCGTATATTTTAATAATGTATATGCGATGCTTTTTTCTAGTCGGTTCTTTTCGAATCTCGCGATTCTATTACTCTTATTTTTTATTTGTTCCGATTTGCATCGGAACGGCTGTCAATTCAATATGTCTACGAACGTATTTTTATGTCTTTGCGCTTGTTTCTCAAAGCGGGTGCAAAACTAAAAATTCTTTTTGTTTCCTGCAAGAAAAATTTAAAAAATTTTGAAACTTTTTTTTCGTTTCATATTTTTGTTTTTCTTACCAGTCTATCAAGGAACTTTCCGTGTTTTGCGGGGTGCAAATGTAAAAGCATTTTTCAAATCTCACAAGCTTTTTCGAATCTTTTTTTTGAAAATTTCTTTTCGTTTGATTCTTATTTCCTGTCAGTATTTCTGTGAACGTTTTTCGCTGTTGCGGGTGCAAAAGTAGAACCTTTTTCCAGTTATTCAAGCTTTTTATCCATCTTTTTTTAATCTTTTTTTGCCTTTTTTCTTAACTCACTGGTAACAGCTTGTTTACATTTTAAAGTTTTTTATATTCCTGTGGGGTTTTTCTTTGTTTTGCTGTTTCCTGGGGTGGTTTGCCACGAAGGCACCAAGGCGCAAAGTCTCTTTTTCTGCTGTTTTTGCTCTCGCAAAGGCGCAAAGACGCTAAGTTTTTCTCTTTTCACTCCCTTTGGTTCTTCTGAAAACTTACTTCCTTCCTTGGAATTTCTTCTGAAAACCGATGTCCTAGCCTCGATAGTCCCGAAGCTTCGGGAGAAATCCTTTTTGTGCCGGGGTTCGGCACAAAAAGATTGCGGCGGATAGCGGGAAATTGCTCCTGAAAATTGAAATCCCAATTTTTGAAATTCCAAATTCCAATTACAATGTCTTAAATCTCATCTCTCATGTCCTTGTCACGCATTAGACGCACTGCGGTGCGTCTCTACGGGAAATCGAAATCACATTATTATATATATGTATAAAAAACAAACCCGACAGGTTTTGAAAACCTGTCGGGTTCGACACTCTTATATATTATAACAATAACTTAGTTTTACATGATACAATATACATATTAATCAAAACAAAAGAGCTTTACATATAACTATCATTTTAAAAGCCCTTTTTACTATTAGCTATTCTTCTATATACCACATCCTGTTTTCAGCATAACATATATTAAAGTAATCTTATACATATATATTGTATGTATTTTTCTAATCACTTATATTTGCATTCACAAAATTATAAACAATGATCAAGATTACTTTACCCGATGGGTCAATTAGGGAGTTCGCTCAGGGCGTAACTCCAATGGAGGTCGCTAAAAACATTAGCGAAGGTTTTGCAAGAAATGTCATTTCTGCATCTTTTAATGGTACAACTATTGAAACCGAGACTCCATTAACGACCGACGGTAATCTTATTTTATATACCTGGAATGATGCTGAAGGAAAAAAAGCTTTCTGGCATTCGACTTCGCACGTAATGGCTCAGGCTCTTGAGGAATTATATCCTGGAATTAAATTAACTCTAGGACCGGCAATTGCTAATGGTTTCTATTATGACGTGGATTTTGAAGATCAGAAAATTTCTGAGGCTGATTTTAAAAAAATCGAAGACCGTATTCTTGAAATCGCAAGAGGAAAATTTGATTTTAAAATGCGTCCGGTAACTAAGGCGGAAGCTTTAGAAATGTACAAAGACAACGTTTACAAGACTGAATTAATTTCGAATCTTGAGGACGGAACTATTACATTCTGCGACCACGCTACTTTTACTGATTTATGCCGTGGCGGACATATTCCGAATACCGGAATCATCAAGGCGGTAAAAATCATGAGTGTTGCCGGTGCTTACTGGAGAGGTGACGAGAAAAACAAACAGCTGACTCGTGTTTACGGAACTTCTTTCCCTAAACAAAAAGACTTAACGGAATATCTTGAACTTCTTGAAGAAGCTAAACGTCGTGATCATCGTAAATTAGGTAAAGAACTTGAGCTTTTTGCTTTTTCTCAAAAAGTAGGTCAAGGATTGCCTTTATGGTTACCAAAAGGAGCCGCACTTAGAGAGCGCTTAGAGCAATTTTTAAAGAGAGCTCAAAAGAAAGCTGGTTACGAACAAGTTGTTAGTCCACATATTGGTCAAAAGGAATTATATGTAACTTCTGGTCACTATGCTAAATATGGAGCAGATAGTTTTCAACCAATTCATACTCCGGCAGAAGGTGAAGAGTTTTTATTGAAACCAATGAACTGTCCTCACCACTGTGAGATTTACAATGTAAGACCTTGGTCTTATAAAGATTTACCTAAACGTTACGCTGAATTTGGTACAGTTTATAGATACGAACAATCTGGTGAATTGCACGGCTTAACTCGTGTAAGAGGATTTACTCAGGATGATGCCCATATTTTTTGTACCCCGGAACAATTAGACGAAGAATTCAAAAAAGTAATCGACCTTGTACTATATGTATTTGGCTCGTTAGGTTTTGAAAACTTTACTGCTCAGATTTCACTGAGAGATCAGGAGAACAGAGACAAATATATTGGAACTGATGAAAACTGGGAAAAAGCCGAAAATGCTATTATAAACGCCGCAAAAGATAAAGGACTTAATACTGTTGTAGAATATGGTGAAGCTGCATTTTACGGACCAAAGCTGGACTTCATGGTTAAGGACGCTTTAGGAAGACAATGGCAGCTTGGAACAATTCAGGTCGATTACAACCTTCCGGAACGTTTTGATCTGACATACAAAGGCGCTGATAATGAATTACATCGCCCTGTTATGATTCACAGAGCTCCTTTTGGATCAATGGAAAGATTTATAGCAATTTTACTAGAACATACTGCAGGAAATTTCCCACTTTGGCTAATGCCGGAACAGGCTATTATCTTGTCTTTGAGCGAGAAATACGAAAATTATGCGAAAAAAGTTTTAGATTTGCTAGAAAATCACGAAATTCGCGCCCTGATTGATAACCGAAATGAAACTATCGGTAAAAAGATCAGAGATGCAGAAATGCAAAAAATTCCATTTATGCTTATTGTTGGAGAAGAAGAAGAGAAAAACAATACGATCTCTATTCGCCGCCACGGTCAGGAAGGAAAAGGAAACATAACAGTTTCTATCGAAGAATTTGCTTCGATTGTAGACGAAGAAATAAAAAAGACATTAAAAGTATTTACAGTTTAACTTAAATTTAGAAAGTCATAGCAATAAAAAGTAACAGAGGTTTTCAACCTCGAGTAGAAAAAAAAGACGCACACAGAATAAACAATCTTATTCGTGTTCCTGAAGTACGTCTTGTAGGTGAAAACATTGAACCTGGGGTTTTTAAAATCGCTGATGCACTGCGTCTGGCTGACCAGTTCGAATTGGATCTGGTAGAAATTTCGCCAAATGCAGAACCACCGGTTTGTAAAATCATGGATTACAAAAAATTTGTTTACGAACAAAAGAAACGTGATAAAGCATTAAAAGCCAAATCATCTCAGGTTGTCGTAAAAGAAATCCGTTTTGGTCCTCAAACTGATGAGCACGATTATGAATTTAAAAGAAAAAATGCTGAGAAGTTCTTAAAAGAAGGAGCTAAATTAAAGGCATTCGTTTTCTTTAAAGGACGTTCGATCATTTACAAAGACCAAGGACAGATTTTATTATTACGTCTTGCTACAGATTTAGAAGAATACGGAAAAGTAGAAGCTATGCCGGTTCTGGAAGGAAAGAGAATGATTATGTTCATTGCTCCGAAGAAGAAAAAGTAAAACAGTTTAAAGTCTCAGCTTTCAGTTTTCGCACTGCATACTGGAAACCGAGACTGACAACTAAAAAAATAAGTAAGTAAGAATAAATTAAAACACTAGGAAAAATGCCTAAAATGAAAACAAAATCTAGCGCTAAGAAACGTTTTAAAGTTACTGGCTCTGGAAAGATAAAAAGAAAGCATGCTTTTAAAAGTCACATCTTGACTAAAAAATCTAAAAAACGTAAATTAGCTTTGACTCACTCAGCGCTAGTTCACCAAACAGATATGAAAAGCATTAAACAACAATTAAGAATTATCTAATAATTCTTTAGGTTAAAAAATTATTTATATAACCTTGGAGTATGGCTTTAAGTTCCTTTGATTCAATTCAGGACGCCTGCTACAAAAACACATTAAAATTATGCCAAGATCGGTAAATTCAGTTGCTAAAAGAGCAAGAAGAAAAAAAATAATGAAGCAAGCCAAAGGTTTCTTTGGAAGACGTAAAAACGTTTGGACAGTTGCTAAGAACGCGGTAGAGAAAGCAATGAGCTACGCTTACCGTGACAGAAAACAGAATAAGAGAAACTTCCGTTCATTATGGATTCAGCGTATTAACGCAGGAGCAAGATTAGAAGGAATGTCTTATTCTCAGTTTATGGGTAAAGTTAAAGCTAACGGAATCGAATTGAACCGTAAAGTTCTTGCAGATTTAGCTATGAACCACCCAGAAGCTTTCAAAGCAATTCTTAATAAAGTAAAATAAACGTTTTATAAACTCAATTTAAGATTACTTACTTATCATAAAAAAACCATTCGCTGCGGCGAATGGTTTTTTGTTTTTAATAAAAACTCCCTTAACTTTAATCGTTCTTAAAAAATAATTAATAATGTTTACACCTCTGCTAAATCATATTCAAAAATTCGTTGTACTGGAACAGGCAGAAATAAATACTTTAGAAAACTCTCTGAATTTGATAAAAGTAAAAAAGAAGGAACATTTACTAAAAGAGGGCCAGATCTGCAGCATGATCTATTTTATTGCAAAAGGCTGTGCCAGACAATACATAATAAATCCCAAAGGGGCCGAACAAACCCTTCAGTTTGCAATTGAGAACTGGTGGATAACTGATTATTTAAGTTACCACAATAATGTTCCCTCTCACTTTTACATTCAGACAGTTGAAAACTGCGAGATAATAGCACTGGATAAAAGTACTCTTGAAGCTTTATTAATTGAGATTCCTAAGCTTGAAAGATACTTTAGGATTGTTTCTCAAAAATCATTTGGTGCGGCTCAAATGCGTATTAAATTTCTGTTCACAATGTCAGCCGAAGAAAGATACCACCATTTTAACAATTTAAACCCGGATTTTGCCCAGCGCGTGCCACAATACATGCTTGCCTCCTATCTGGATTTCTCGGCAGAATTTATGAGCAAAATACGGGCAGGAAAAGTGTAAGCTCAATTCTTGAAGTAGTTCAAGTTTTTTTAAGTATACATAGAGGAACTTTGTATCAAACTTTTAAAACACATTGAAATGAAACCAAGAATTGTTATTCCACAGGCAGCTCCTGAAGCTTATCAGGCTTTAATGAATTTAGAAAAATATATTGCTTCAACTTCATTAACACCAACACACAAAGAACTCATCAAAATTCGTGCTTCTCAAATAAACGGCTGTGCATTTTGTATTAATATGCATACAGCAGATGCCCGAAAACAAGGCGAAACTGAACAGCGCATTTACCTGACCAGTGCATGGCGCGAAGCGGATGTTTTTACTGAAGAAGAAAAAGCAATTTTAGCTTTGACAGAGCAGGTTACCCTGATCAGTCAGCATGTTTCTGATGAAGTTTATCAAAATGCCGCGCGTTTGTTTACTGATCAATATTTAGCTGAAATTATCCTTGCCATTATCACTATTAACTCATGGAACCGATTAGCGATCACAACAGGATTAAGAGCGGTCTAATTCTTTTATAAGGATAATTTTTACAACATTTTACGGCATTCCCAAACTTTAACAACCCTCCCGCAAGAGGGTTTGTTTGTATCTACTTGTAAATGAATACCACATAAATACAAAACAAGTCATTTTACAAAAACAGGTATTTATACTCTTTCGTAAGAATTTAGATTTTTTATTTTTGGCGCATGATACCAAAAAACGCCCCAAATTTCTACCTTTTCCTAATCATTCTGCTGTTTTCTGCCTGCCAGAAAAAAGATTGTCATTCTGTTAATTCTAATCTTCAGACAGCAAAGATTACCAAACTCACTTTAAAAGCCAGACAGTCGCTAAATAATCAAAAAACAGACAGTGCTTTTTATTATTATAATGAAGTGAAGTCTATGTCTGATCCGGTCTTAAATCCGGAAATATATGTTATTACGCTAAACTCCATGGCCCTAATCCAGCAAAGCCAAAATGACTTTATTGGAAGTGAAACCACATTAAATGAAGCGCTGCCCTATTTAAAAAACCTGCGTAATAAAAAACACGTATGGAATGCTTATACCATTTTAGGAACCAATTACAGAAACACGTATCAGTTTAAAAAAGCATCCAATTACTTCAACAAAGCTTTATTATTAAATGTTGACGAATTAAAAAACATTTCTTCTCAGATTAATCTAGCCGAAGTTCTCATTGATGAAATTAAATATGCGGAAGCTTTAAAAATTCTGTTTTCTTTATCCGACAGAAAAAAAGTCATTGAAACACCAAGAATTCATGCTCAGATTCTTGACAGAATAGGATATTGCTCTGTTAAAACCGGAGACCCTGATGCTTATGTATTTCTTAAGGATGCTTTAGAACTCAGAACTCAATTAAAAGATAATTGGGAAACGGCTAAAAGCAGTTACAACCTGGCACTTTTTTATATTAACAGAGATCCTGATCTGGCTAAAAAATATATGAAAATAAGTTATGACCAATATAGTTCCGGAAATAACATTGACGGACGTATGGCTGCTCTTAAACTCATAATAGGCAACAGTCACGATGCTGAGCTAAAAAAACATTCTGTTATATACGTAGATTTAATAGACAGTATTTATGAAGTACGACAGAAAGCTAAAAATCAGTTTGCCAAAATTAAGTACAATTCCAAAAAAGAAAAAGATGAGAATTTGATCCTTAAAACAAATAAAGCAAAAAATGCGCTTCTGCTTGAAAAACAAAAGATCAGAAATATCATTTTATATATTATTATTCTACTAAGTCTGAGTCTGATTATAGCACTGTACTTCTTTTTTACTTCTAAGGCCAATAAAGACAAAATTGAAGCTGCCTATAAAATTGAAACGAAGATCGCCAAAAAGCTGCATGATGAACTGGCCAACGATATTTACCATACCATGGCATTTGCGGAGCATAAAAATCTTTCGTTAACCGAAAATAAGCAGCAGCTAATACAAAATCTGGAAGCCATTTATTCGAGAACCCGGGATATTTCAAAGGAAAATGATCAGATCATAAATGAAAGCTACTACTTTAATTTAAAGGAAATGATTATGGGTTTTGCCACACCCGGAATACATATTAATATAGACGGAATTGATTCTGTGTCCTGGCAATCGATTAATGCTGATAAAAAAAGAATTATATACCGAATACTGCAAGAGCTTTTGGTAAACATGAAAAAGCACAGTTTTGCGACAACCGCCGAAATAACTTTCAGGCCTATGGGCAAAAACACCATAGTTAGTTATTATGATAATGGAAAAGGTGTTGATATTCAGAATATAAATTTCAAAAACGGACTGCACAATATCGAAAATCAAATTGCGGTCATTAAAGGTGAAATACAGGTAAATTCAGCTGTAAATAAAGGTTTTAAAGTTGTTTTTAGTATTCCTCATTAATACCATACATGAAGCCATTTCTACTTTCAAAAAATAAGCTGTTTTTAGAATATTCTTTACTGGTGCTGTTTGTTTTACTAACAGCATCGGTAGCACTTTATGTATGTGTGCTTCATAAAACCGAAAACCCTGTTCTGAAAGAGAAAGCAAAAAATAATGCTGAGGAAATTAAAAAACTGATTGACCAGGCTGACGTGTATTTTGACGAAGATAACAGAGAACCGGCTATTATTGCTTACACCAAAGCAGCGGCTCTTTGTAATCCTGAAATTAACGCAACTGATTATGTCTATGCTTTATACTGTATAGCAGATCTTCATTATTCAAATTCTGATTACACTGCCAGTGAAATAGCTGCCGCAAAAGCCCTGCCTTACTTAAAATTCATTAAAAACCCCAGATATTCATGGCTTATTTATAACATACAGGGGTTAACTTATATGAGTACCTATGATTTTAGTAATGCTGAACTTTATTTTAAAAAAGCACTAAAATTGCCTACTACTTTATGGAGAAAACGTGTCGCACTGAACAATATCGCAGCTGTTTATAAAAACAAAAAGCAATATCAAAAGGCCATAGCAATCTATCAAATACTGGCAGCGAACATTCATACTTCAAAAAATAAAAATCTTGATGACAGTAACTATGCTTTTGTTCTCGATAATTTAGGATATTGTTACTATGAAACCGGAAAACATGACGAAGCCTTACAATGTTATTACAAGGCTTTAAAAATCAGGCAGCAGCCGGAGACCAGTGAAGGATTAGTAAACAGTTACAGACATCTGGCTGTATATTTTGAAAAAATAAATCCGCCCCTGGCTAAAAAATATGGAAAAGAAGCCTTTAAAACAGCCGTAAAAGTAAAATCTAAAACGGAAATCATACTTTGTTTAAACATACTCGTAAAGTCCTCAGAGGGAAATGATCTAAAAAAATACACACGGCAATACCTAAAAGTCACTGACAGTATTATGACGATTCAAAACACGAACAGAAATCCGTTTTCTTTCATGAAGTATGAATCTAAAATGAACAGGGAAGAAAATCTGCTCTTAAGAAAAGAAGAAGCTGAAAATGAGCTTTACCTGCAGCAGCATATAACCCGTAACACTATTTTGTCGATCATAATCATTTTTATTCTGGCATTTTTACTGCTCCTATCACTCTATTTGTCTCTAAAAGCTCAAAAAGAGAAAAAAGATGCTGTTTATGAAAGTGAAAACAGAATTTCTGAAAAACTCCGCAATGAACTTTCAAACGAAGTGTATACTTTACTTGGTTATGCTAAAAACAATGAACTTGAAAGCAGCACTAATAAAACGAACCTCTTAAATGATCTTGATAAGATTTATGGGCGCACCAGAACTATTTCGAGAGAAAACAGTTCTATCACAACTGATGAGAAATATGCAGTGAGGTTAAAAGAAATGATGTCCGGATTCAAAACCACCGGTCTAAGTTTAATACTCAACGGTTTAAATGAGGTAAACTGGAAAAAAATAGACCGGAATAAAAAAATTGTGATTTACAGGGTCCTTCAGGAAATACTGGTAAATATGACAATGCATAGTGATGCCTCTATTGCCAGCATCAATTTTAAAATTTACGGAAAACATTTAGTCATTAATTACGCAGACAATGGCAAAGGAACTGAACTTAACGACATAGCTAAAAGAGGGCTTCATATTATAGAAAAACGAATTTCAAATATAAGAGGAGAAGCAGCTTTTGATTCGAATCTGGACAACGGATTTAAGATTTATCTTAAAATTTTATTTTAGACATGCTGCAAGTAAACCTTTATTTAAAATATCAATTAAAAAAGTACCGGAAATACTGTATTCCTGCATGGTTATTTCTGAGCTTGCTGGTACAGTCCTGCGGAGAAAAAGCCGAAAAAAAAATCATTAAGAAAAACTATTCGGCTAAAATTGAAACACTAATCGCTAAAGCTGATACGTTTTATGATCGTGATGAACTTGACAGTTCTTTTCACTATTTTAATAAGGCTCAATTTCTGTGTGACCCGAAAACGGACTACGAAAAATATGTTTACTGTTTGTCTACTATGGCATTCATTCAAAGTATTAACGGCAATTATACAGCATGCGAAGAAACCCTTATAAAAACATTTCCTTATTTGGCTAAACTCAAAAAACCAATTTACGCCCGAAATGTTTACAGCTATCTGGCCATTAACTATGCCAATAATTATGATTTTGACAGTGCTTTGTTATACCATCAGAAGGCATTACATCTTCCTGGTACACCTTATAAAAAAGCAATAATTCTAAATGACATTGTACATATATACATAGCGCAAAAACGTTATCAAAAAGCTGCAGAGATACTGGAGATCTTAACCGCCAAAAAAATGGTATATAAAAAAGATCCCAAACTAAGCGATCAGTTTTATGCTTCGATGCTCAATAGTCTCGGGGTATGTTATTTTAATTTAAAAAAAACAAAAGCACTGGAAGTTGTTCTTAAAAGCCTGGCAATTAATATTAAACATAATAATCGTTTTATATTAATTTATAATTACAAAGTATTGGCAAACTATTACAAAAAGAGTAATCCGGAACTTGCTTTTCAATATGCAGAAAAATCGTATGAAACTGCTGTATCAGTACAATCTGATATAGCAAAAACAGATTGCCTTGCCCAATTAATAAAAATGGGTAAAGGAAATGACTTAAAAAAATACACCGCTGATTATATTACACTTACTGATAGTATAATAAAAGCCAGACAGGCCTCTAAAAATCAGTTTGCTAATGTAAAATATCTTTCACGAATAGACAGAGAAGAGAATTTAAAACTGAAAGCAGAAAAGGCTGAAAATGAACTTTATCTGCAGCAGCATAAAAACAGAAATACAATTGCTTTTGTTTTCATACTATTTACTTTAGGTCTGGTGATACTTTTGTCTTTTTTCTTATCTTCCAGAATAAAGAACGCAAAAAGAACTGCAGTTTATGAAAGCGAAAACAGGATCTCTGAAAAACTGCGAAACGAACTTTCAGATAAGGTTTACAATTCGCTGCAGTATGTTAAAAACTATGATCCTGAAACTCCTGTAAATAAAACAAAACTCTTGAATGATCTGGATAAAATTTACAGCCACACCAGAAATATTTCAAGAGAAAACAGTCCTGTAAGCACTGATGAGAAATATGTTTCCCGACTGAAGGAAATGATTTCGGGATTTAAAACCTCTGATATAAACATACTGCTAAACGGTTTAAATGAGGTAAACTGGTTAAAAATAGAAAAGAACAAAAAAATTGTACTTTACAGAGTTCTGCAGGAATTACTCGTAAATATGAGAAAATACAGCCAGGCTTCTCTGGTTGGAATTAATTTCAAAAAAACAGGAAAAAATATTGTTGTGAATTATACCGACAATGGAAAAGGCATAGGTACTGATCAAATTATATATAAAAATGGACTGCATACTATTGAAACCCGGATTCTTCAGCTTAAAGGCGATATGAATATTTCCTCGGATCCCAATCAGGGATTTAAAGTTTTTATTCAATTGCCCGCTTAAAATAGTATTTTAGTATCAAAGACCCAATAAATGAAATCCCCAGTTTTATTCAGAATTTTGATCCCTGCATTCCTTTTACTTGTAGTTTTTTCTGCCTGTGAAAAGAAAAAACAGGCTCTGACACAAAAAACGGATAATACTTATAAAATATACCGTCTTGCAAAAAAAGGGGATAGTCTCGCTAATATCTCACAATTTGATCTTTCGCTTTCTTACTTTGCTAAAGCTCAGCAGCTTTGTAATCCTAAAAAAAAGTATGCTAACCAGTATGTTTATATAACGGCGCGTATGGGATACATTTTGAATAGCATTGGAGATTATTATAATAGCGAAGATGTTTCAACAAAGGCACTGCCGTACTTAAAATATACGTCAAGACCCAGATACCACCAAATGCTGTATCATGCAATAGCCGATAATTATTATTCGACTTATGACTACGATAATGCTTTGATATACCATCAAAAATCATTAAAAACAGCTATATCGCAATTCAGGAAAGCGCAAATCAAATGTGATATAGGGTTTATTTATCTGCAGCAAAAAAAATATCCGGAGGCTATAGACATATTAGAAAAGTTAGCCAGGAAAAAAACCGAAGACAAAACAGATTCTTTAAATACAGAATATCAGCATGCCTTTGTACTATATACCCTGGGGCTTTCTTATCTGCGATTAGGCGGTCATCAAAAGGAAGCTTTGGACAACTTTACTAAAAGTTTAGAAATAAATCTAAAGTCAAATGACCCTTATTCTGTTGTTGGCGATTATCATGCCCTCTATCTGTATTACAAGAAATATAATAATCCAAAGCTGAAAAAACACTATGCCATTCTGGGATATATCGCTTCATGTCAGACCAATTTAATACCGTATCAAATAAACGCGTTACCTGAGGTAATTGAAGCAGAGGATGGTCAAAATGTGAAAAAATACATCGATCGTTTCATACAGCTAAAAGACAGTACCATTAAAAACGGGAACAGGTCTAAAAATCAATTCTCTAACATAAAATATTTTTCCAGAATCAACAAAGAAGAAAACTTAAAACTAAAGGCGGCAAAAGCAGAAAATGAGCTTCGTATGCAGCAGCATAAAAACCGTAATATTATTTTGTATGTTATTATTACTTTTATCCTTGGAGTTTTACTGTTACTCTCGTATTATTTAACATCAAAATCAAAAAAAGAAAAAAGAGAGGCTGTATATGAAAGTGAAAGCCGGATTTCTGAAAAACTCCGCAATGAACTTTCTAACAAAGTGTATAAGCTATTGCTTTACACCAAAAACAATGAACTCGAAACTACTATAAACAAAACCAGACTCTTAAATGATCTGGATGGTATTTATGCGCAGACCAGAAATATATCAAGGGAAAACAGTCCGGTTCATACTGACGAAAAATATACTCTCAGACTGAAAGAAATGATTTCGGGATTTAAAACTTCCGATATAAACATACTGCTAAACGGTTTAAATGAGGTGAACTGGATAAAAATGGAAAAGAACAAAAAAATTGTACTATACAGAGTTCTGCAGGAATTACTCGTAAATATGAAAAAATACAGCCAGGCTTCTCTGATTGGAATTAATTTCAAAAAAACAGGAAAAAATATTGTTGTGACTTACACTGACAACGGAAAAGGTATAAACACTGATAAAATTATTTATAAAAACGGACTCTATACTATTGAAAGCCGGATTCTTCAACTTAAAGGAAGTCTGAACATTAGCTCGGATCCCAATCAGGGATTTAAAGTTTTTATTCAACTGCCTCTGTAATTTTTTTTTAATGCCAATGCTCCAACAAATGAAATTTCCCATTTTTATCAGGATTTTAATTCCTTTATTCCTGTTACTTATTGTTTTTTCTGCCTGCGAAAAGAAACAGCAGACTGCAGTAAAAATACTGGATAATACCTACAAGATATACCGATTAGCCAAAACAGGAGACAGTCTGATTAAGGTTTCAAAACCCAATCTTGCACTTCCTTACTTTTATAAAGCCCAGCTGCTTTGCAATCCTAAAAAAAAATACGCCAATCAATATGTTTATATAACAGCACAAATAGGATATATTCTCTACAGAGCCGGAGACTATTACAACAGCGAAGCCGTTTCGACAAAGGCGCTTCCGTATTTAAAATATACATCAAGACCGAGATATCATCAGATGTTGTATCAGACAATAGCCGATAATTATTATTCAACTTTTAATTTCGATAATGCTTTGGTATACCATAAAAAATCATTAAAAACAGCTATATCCCAATTTCGAAAAGCACAAATAAAATCTAATATTGGATTTACCTATATGCAGCAAAAAAAATATCAGGAAGCTATTGATATCTTTGAAGAACTGGCCAGGAAAAAAACCGAAGACAAAACGGATCCTAAGAATACAGAATATCAATATGCCTATCTGTTATATAATCTGGGGCTTTGTTATCTGTATTTAGGCGATCATCAAAAATTAGCACTGGATTATCTCACTAAAAGTATGGAAATCATCCTTACAACCAATGACGATTATTTTTTATCCTGTAATTACCATACGCTCTACCAGTATCACAAAAAATACAACAACCCAAAACTAAAGAAATATTATGCCCTAAAAGGGTACGCCACCGCCTGTAAAGTAAAGTCAATACCTCTTCAGATGATTAATCTGGCCCATGTGATTGAAGCCGAAGATGATCGAAATGTAAAAAAATACATTGACCGTTATATCAAACTAAAGGACAGCGCCATGGCCAGTCATAAAACGGCAAAAAATCCATTCGCTAACCTAAAATATTATTCAAAATTAACTAAAGAAGAAAATCTTAAACTCAAAGCAGAAAAAGCAGAACATGAACTTTACCTTCAGCAGCAAAAAAAACGTAATATTATTTTATACATCATCATTGTTTTTGTTCTGGGACTTTTGCTGCTGTTGTGGTATTATTTGGCCGCAAAAACACAAAAAGAAAAAAGAGAGGTCGTTTATGAAAGTGAAAACAGAATTTCCGAAAAACTGCGAAACGAACTTTCAGACAAAGTTTACCGTTCGCTGCAGTATGTTAAAAACTACGAGCTTGAAACTATTCCAAATAGAAACAAGCTTTTGAATGATCTCGATAAAATCTACAACCAGACAAGAAATATTTCAAGGGAAAACAGTCCTGTTACTACTGACGAAAAATACGTTCTAAGCCTGAAAGAAATGATTTCCGGTTTTAAAACCTCCGATATGAATCTCATATTAAACGGACTAAATGACGTGAATTGGATAAAAATAGAACGAAATAAGAAAATTATAATTTACAGGATCCTGCAGGAAATACTGTTCAATATGAGAAATCACAGTAATGCCTCAATTGCAGGTATTAGTTTTAAAAACGACAAAAAAAACTTAAACATTACTTATACGGATAATGGCAGGGGAGTAAATCTGAACGGTATCGTGAAAAGAGGGCTTCAGATTATGGAGAACCGCATTTTAAATATAAAAGGAGAAGTATCTTTTAATTCGGATCCGGGCAACGGATTTAAGATATATCTTAAAATTCCGGTATAATTCATGAAAGTCTCAGATTTTAGAAAAAACAAGATGTTTTTAAAATACATCCTGATACTATTAACGGTATTACTTACCGGAGCACTTCTTTTATATCAATCGCACAAAACCAGTTTATTTCTTGCTGCAGCAAAACCTGTAAAAAAAGACAATTCGGCAGAAATAAATAAAAATATTGCTACAGGCGATTCTTTATTTGACCTTTATCAATATGATAGTGCTTTTGTTTACTTTAAAAAAGCCATTGCACTCTGTGATCCTGTTGACCAATATGTGGATGATTATGTTTATTCTGAATTATCTATTGCTAATTTGTATCAAAATATCAATAACTATATTGCCTGCGAAGAATCCTTACTAAAAATACTGCCTCTTTTAAAAAAAACTACCAAACCGAAATTCACTTATAATACTTACACTATTCTTGCTTATAATTATTATTTTACATACGACTTTAATAATGCGCTTCGATATCATAAAAAAGCGCTAAAACTTGCCCCTACTCCATTCAAAAAAATGGAGATAATTACGGACATCTGCCCCCCGCTTTCAGCACAAAAAAGACACAAAGAAATTATTGACATTTTAGAACCTTTAAGGAGAAGAAAAATCAAACACGAAACCGATTCTGCTAAAACAGATAACGTTTATTCTCTGCTGTTAAATAATCTGGGATTTAGTTATTATCAGCTTGGAAACCCAAAAGCTTTAGACTGTTTTAAAGAAAGCCTTGCCATACAGCTTAGGCTCAAACATCATTATGAACTTGTGAGTACCTACCGTAATCTGGCTATGGTTTATGCAAAAGAAGATCCTGACTTATCCAAAATGTATCTGAAAAAACAATATGAAGCCGCCTGTAAGGCAGTCTCTCCATCGTTTAAAGCAGATGCACTAGGCCGTTTAATTAAAAAATCTAAAGGAGAAGAGCTGAAAAAATATACTACTAATTATACAAAGCTATTTGACAGTATAACGGAAGACGAGCACCATATAAAAAATCAATTCTCTATAATTAAATATCAATCCAGAACAGATAAAGAAGAAAATTTAAAACTAAAAGCAGAAAAAGCAGAAAATGAATTGCTTATACAGCGTCATAAAAACCGAAATACAATCTTATCTATTGTTATTACTTTTATACTGGTAACTCTTTTACTTTTTCCATTTTTTTTATCTGTTAAAGGCAAAAAAGAAAAAAGGGAGGCCGTTTACGAGAGTGAAAGCAGGATTTCTGAAAAACTGAAAAACGAACTTTCAGATAAGGTTTACAGCTCGCTGCTGTACGTTAAAAATCAGGATCTTGAAACCACTGTAAATAAAACAAAGCTGTTGAATGATCTCGATAAAATTTACAGCCAGACCCGAAATATTTCAAGAGAAAACAGCCTTATTGCTACTAACGAAAAATACGCTGTGAGTCTGAAAGAAATGATTTCCGGCTTTAAAACTTCTAATGTGACTCTGATCTTAAACGGTCTGAGTGATGTAGACTGGACACCAATAGACCGGCATAAAAAAATTATAATTTACAGGATCCTGCAGGAAATACTGCTCAATATGAAAAATCATAGTAATGCCTCAATTGCCGGCGTTAGTTTTAAAAGTGACAAAAAAAACCTGAACATTACATATACGGATAATGGCAGGGGAGTAAATCTGAACCATATCATAAAAAGAGGACTTCAGATTGTGGAGAACCGTATTTTAAATATAAAAGGAGAAGTCTCCTTTAATTCAAATCTCAATCATGGTTTTAAGATATTTCTTAAAATTCCAATATAATTATGAAAGCAGCAGACTTTACAAAAAACAAGATCTTTTTAAAATGCATCCTGATATTGCTAACGCTGTTACTTGGAGGTGCACTTCTTTTGTATCAGTCAAACAAAACAAATTCGGCAGTTTCTTTTGTAGAAAAACACAAGAAAGATAATTCGGCCGAAATAAAGAAAAATATTACCAAAGGCGATTCTCTATTTGACCGGTATCAGTATGACAGTGCTTATATCTACTTTAAAAAGGCCATTGACCTTTGCGATCCTATTGATCAATATGCAGATGATTATGCTTATTCTGAATTATCTATTGCTAATTTGTATCAAAACACAAGCAACTTTACTGCCTGTGAAGAATCACTGTCAAGGCTAGTTCCTCATTTAAAAAAAACAAGTAAACCAAAATTCACCTATAATACCTATACTATCCTCGCCTATAATTATTATTTTACTTATGATTATAATAATGCTCTTCGATATCATATAAAAGCTCTAAAACTTGCTACTTCTCCCTTTAAAAGAACGGAACTGATTAGCGATATCACTACTGTACTCTCTGTACAAAATAAACATAAAGAGATCATTGAAATCCTGGAACCTTTAGCCCGAAAAAAGATCAGACATGAAACCGATTCTGTAAGAACAGATAACGTTTATGCTATGCTGTTAAATAATCTGGGATACAGTTATTATAAAACCAACAATCCCAAAGCTCTGGATTGTTTTAAAAAAAGTCTGGAGATACATCTCAGGCTAAAACGTAATTATGAAATAATAGGCACCTATGGTAACCTGGCCCTGGTTTATGCGAAAAGTGATCCTGAATTATCAAAAATGTACCTTAGAAAACAATATGAAGCCGCCAGTAAAACAAACTCTCCTACATTTAAAGCCAACACATTAGCCAGTTTAATTAAAGCATACGAAGGCAGAGAACTAAAGAAATACTCTCATATGTATGTAAAATTAATTGACAGTATACTTAGCAGCAGAAAGCAGGCAAAAAATCAGTTTACCCTAATTAAATATGAATCCAAAACAGATAAAAAGCAGAATTTACAGTTAAAAGCCGAAAAAGCGGAAAACGAACTGCTGATACAGCGGCAAAAAAACCGAAATACGATCTTATCCATTGTTATTACGTTTATACTCGTAACCCTTTTATTACTACCGCTTTTTTTATCTGTTAAAGGAAAAAAAGAAAAAAGAGCCGCTATACTGGAAAGTGAAATCAGAATTTCGAACAAACTTCAGAATGAACTGTCGCAAGGAGTATATCACACTCTTAGTTATGTCCAAAATAACGACCTGGAAAATGAAATCATTAAAACGAAATTATTAGACCGTCTGGATAAAATGTACACGCAAACCCGAACTATTTCTAAAGAAAACAGTTTTATTGTGACGAATGAAAAATATGAAAGTGCCTTAAAAGAAATGATTGCCGGTTTTAAGAATCAGAATTTAAATTTACTGGTAAGCGGTTTGGATACCATTAGCTGGAACAAAGTCAATAAGATTAAAAAAATTACAATTTATCGAATATTACAGGAGTCGTTTCAGAACCTGAACAAGTATAATAATTCAACTCTGACCATAATTTCATTTAAATCTGAACAAAAAAATATCCTCGTTACCTATAGTGATAACAGGGCACAAACTCAAAATGAAAGAATAATTATAAAAAATCATTTCCAAAATGTGGAAAACCGTATAAAAACTATTAACGGAACTATTAATTTTGACAATTATAATCCCACCGGATTTAAAGTTAATTTCAAATTTCCCTTATAATAAAAACCATATATGTTTAAAAAAGTTTTAGTTGCCGAAGACCTGGACAGTATTAGTATTGTGCTTATTCAAGTTCTTGAAGAGTTAAACATTCCTGTAATAGATCATGTAAAATATTGCGACGAAGGATTATTAAAAGTAAAAAAGGCATTACTCGAAAAAGAACCATATGATTTGCTGATCACGGACCTGTCGTTTAAAACAGATCACAGAAAACCTAAACTTACAAGTGGCGACGAACTTATTGCCGCAATTAATCAGGTACAGCCGCAGCTTAAAAAAATCGTATTTTCGATAGAAGATAAATCGTATCGTATTAAAGCTCTTTTTGATGAACTGGGAATAAATGCTTATGTAACCAAAAGCAGAAACAGTATTGAGGAACTAAAAACTGCGATAGAAAGGACTTTGAAAAATGAAGAAAAAATCCTTTCTTCTGATTTAAATTTTAATTTCAATGATAAATCGTTAATTGAAATTGAGTCGTATGATATTTCTATTTTATCCCTGCTGGCAAAAGGTTATATACTGGAAAATATTTCGAGCGAATTTAAAGCAAATTCTATTACACCTAATGGAACCAGCAGTATTGAAAAACGCATCAATAAACTGAAGATATACTTTAAAGCCAACAACAATGTTCACTTAATAGCCATAGCTAAAGACTTTGGTTTGGTTTAATTTAACATCTTTTTACGGTTTCCCGTAAGGAATTGCTTTTGTATAGGTTTATTTTTGTGTAAACCCCTAACCTATGAAACCAAAATACAAAATTGATTTAATCAAAAAAATCAATACAACCCATAACAAAATCATTATGAAAACTCTTTTCCTTTGTTTATTTCTTTCTATTAGTTTTGCCTTAGTTTCTGAAAAGACCGGATGGCTGGAAATAGACTGGAAACTAATTTTTATTCCTGCGCTTCTGGTTTTACAGATCATAATTATAGGAACGGCTTTAAAAAACAGATATAAAAAACACTAATGTATCCGGTAAGGAAACTGAAATATTTATATTTGAATTTTTAAAGCCACATGAAAATCATTATACGTTTCGTACTCTTTACCTTTATTTGTTTATCCTCCTCTGCCCAGACAAAATTTATCTCCTGGAATCTGGAGAATTTTGGGAAATCCAAATCAGATGAAACTTTGTCTTTCATTGCCAATACGGTATCCGGCTATGATATTGTAGCCATTCAGGAAGTTGTAGCAGGATATGGCGGTGCGCAGGCCGTGGCCAGACTTGCGGGATTACTGAACGAAAAAGGCGAAAAATGGGATTATACAATCAGCGATCCCACAAGCGGAAACAGTTACAAAAAAGAGCGATATGCTTTTCTTTGGAAAACCCGTAAAATAAAATTAAAAGGAAATGCCTGGCTTGAAAAAAAGTACCATCTCGAAATTGATCGCGAACCTTACTACGCTACCTTCGAAATAAACAAAAAAAACATTACATTCTCCAGTTTTCATGCCATTACCAAAAGTAAACAGCCTGAAACTGAAATAAAATACTTTAAATTTTTACCACAGGAATATCCAAAACTAAATTTGGTTTTTGCGGGAGACTTTAACTGCCCGCAATCACATACCGTTTTTAATCCGTTAAAAAAAATGGGTTATGTTCCAATGCTGGAAAAACAAAAAACAACTTTAAAACATCAATGCAAAGCCAATACTTGTCTGGCCTCTGAATTTGATAATATTTTTTATAATCCCAATACGGTAAAACATATTAATTCCGGAGCGATTTTATTTTATCAAAAATTCCGTTCAATGGAAGAAGCCCGTAAAATCTCAGACCACATTCCTGTCTGGTTTGAATTTTCTCTGAACTAAAATTAAGTTTTAAGCTTTTTCTTCTTAGCGGCAGGAAACAATACGTTATTTAATATCAAACGATATCCCGGAGAATTGGGATGTAAATCTAAAACAGTTGGCGGATCCCCTACCTGATGCTGAAAATCTTCAGGGTCATGTCCGCCAAAAAAAGTAAACATACCTTTCCCCTTTTCGCCATGAATGTATCTGGCTTCACCATTTAGTTCGCAGGTACCCATTACTAATACATTTGACTTTACCAGCGCTTCATTAAAAGAAGTCGTCTGTCCCATAAAACCTTTTACCAGCTGCGTATGATTTTGACATAACATACTCGGGATAGGATCCCATTTTGCAGAATATTCCATCAAAGTAAAATAATCTTTTTCCATAGGAATTCTTCTTTTTGTTGTCATATCAATATCAGAGAATTCGTAAACCTCCGGTCTGCGCTCCAGAATAAAATCTTTAAAGGCAAAAGAGTTGGAATAATCCAGTTTGGACTGATAATTAGATTCGCTCGGGTCTCCGTCAAACATGGTTTCGCAAATATCAACTCCGTCTGCTGCCAGTGCAATATCAAAACTATCGGTTGCCGAACACATAGCAAACATAAACCCGCCTCCAATAACAAAATCACGTATTTTTTTTGCAACAGCTCCTTTTTCCTGAGAAACTTTGGAGTATCCCAGTTTAGCAGCTAAGGTTTCAGCATCTTTTTTCTGATCAATGTACCAGGGCGTATTTTTATAGGCGGCATAAAACTTTCCGTACTGACCGGTAAAATCCTCATGGTGCAGGTGAAGCCAGTCGTATAGTAACAACTGATCGCTTAAAACTTCTTCATCGTAAATTGGGGTAAAAGGAATTTCGGCATAAGTTAAAACAAGCGTTACTGCATCGTCCCAGGGTTGTTTGCCTCTGGGTGTATAAACAGCAATTTTAGGTGCTTTTTCTAAAATAACAGATTCCATATTTTGTGACGGACTGGAAATATCGTTTAAAAGCGACGCCTCTTCAGTATCTGAAAGCACTTCAAAACTAACTCCGCGTATTTTACATTCTTTACGGATTTCTTCGGCATCCGGCAATAAAAAGGAACCTCCGCGATAATTAAGAAGCCAGCTTGCTTTATAATCTCTGCTTAAACACCAATAAGTAATTCCGTATGCTTTTAGATGATTCTGCTGCGATGTCTCGTCCATTGGAAGTAAAATAAACGATGCTTTTACATTCATTGACATCAGAAGAATACAAGCAAAAACTAAACTTTTTTTCATCAAAAAAATATTTTAGTAAAGATATAAAGTACGCTTTTAAAAACACAACAGAAATTCCGGTTTTAACGCCAAAGAAAGGTTAAATAAAAAGGAAAAAAAATCAAAATTATCGGAAATTTTCTCAAAAACAGGTAAAAACACCTAATCTATAAAGATAATTTCTGACTAAATTTGGAATCCCGAATGATAAGGATAACCTGCAAAAAAGAAAATTTTATGAATTTTAATAACAGTAACAATCAGCCTAAAGGCTTTACTATAATGCAAAAAATTGGAATTGGCGTACTTGTTTTTACAATAATTGTGTACTATGTTTTATCTATACAATTTTTAACCAGTTAAAAAACTAGAGTGTTAAAACTGCAATTTCATTCTGAATTGCATATACCACTAAACCGGCAATATTTCTTGATTCCGTTTTCAGTAATAAATTGTTTCGGTGCCCTTCTACAGTTCTTGGACTTAAAAATAAATGTTCAGCAATTTCAGAAGTCGTTTTTTGCTGGCAGATAAGCTGTAAAATTTCAATTTCACGAGGAGAAAGGAAACTGGTTTCCAGACAGCCTTTTGAATTTTTTGAAGAAACAATGGTTTCCTGAATCGTTTTTAATACATTTTCATTGTAAAAAAAACCCTTTCGGCTTACCTCGTTAATAGTTCTGATCAAATCTTTAGGAGTGGTATTTTTGATTAGATATGCTACAGCTCCCACCTGAATCATGTTGGCGATAAACGATTTTGTATCATAACTGGTCAGGGCCACAATTTTTATATCGGGAAAAGATTTTCGAATAATTTTGGTTGCTTCAACACCGTTTAAAACCGGCATCTTCAAATCCATAATAATGATATCAGGTTTTACTTCATTATCATGCAATTTGGTAATCAGCTCTTCGCCGTTTGAAGCTTCGAAAACAATTTCAATATTATCTTCTCTCTGCAATAAAAAAGCTATCCCTTTGCGAAACAAAACTTCGTCATCGACTAAAGCAATTTTAATAGCGGCATTCATTTTATTTTGTTTTTGGTCGTTTGGTATGCCGAAATTACAAAATATGAATTAATAAAAGTTAAAGGAACTCTATTTTATTGATGACAAATGTCAATTATTTAATATTTTTATCTTAAAAAGTAAAAATTACCGCAATTCCTTTGTTGATTTCAGAATCAATTTTGATGGTTCCGTTAAGAAAAGAAATTCGGCTGTCGATATTTTTCATCCCTAATCCTTTTTGATTTTCACTGTTTTTACTGTTAAAACCAATTCCGTTATCTTCATAATGACAGGTATTAACTCCGTTTATATTTTTAAAAGAAATCCATATTTCAGAAGCTTTTCCATGACGCAGGGAATTATTCATTAATTCCTGTAAAATCCTGAAAATATGAAGATGACGATCGATATCCTTATCATCAAAATCAATTTCATTTTTATAATAAGTCTTAACAGATTTACTGGTTTCAAACTCATCACATAATTCCTCTACACCTGCGTTTAGTCCAAACTTTTCAAAAACCGGAGGCAGTAAATTGTGTGCGATTTTCCTGGAATTTTCAAGAGCCTTTGCCGTTAAATTAATAATGTTATCGGTAATTTCAGTTGTTTCCTCTACAGTTAAATCAGGCGACGAGAGCAAATGGGTATTTAATGACACTATATTCAGCTTGGAACTAATATCATCATGTAAATCCTGAGCAATACGTTTGCGTTCTTCTTCCTGTGTAATAATAATGGCATGAAGCTGTTCTTTTTGGTACTGCAGTATAAGATCTTTTTTTTCCAGCTCTTTTTGTATGATTTTTTTTCTGGAGAAATAAAAAAATATGATCAGGACCACTGCTACAATTATAAAAAACAGCGATATATACAATATAATGGCAACAAGTTCTTTTTCAGGAATCGAATGGGTACTCATATAAATATTTATAATTGTGAATTAATCTGTAGAGACTGTTTTAGAAAAACTTCTGATCCATTCGTACAAAATAAAAAACTGATAGATTACAACTAAAAATGCATTTAACATCCAGGTCAGATATTTTATATCACTGCTTAGGCCTGAAGAAAGATTACCGATCAAAAACAAAACGGTACTGGCCAGAAGATAAACCACAAGACCTACGCTGACATAATAGAATTTTTTATTCTCTGTAAGCATATTGTAAAAATGAATGAGGGCAAAAACCACTATCAATAAGGAGGTTAAGGTGATTTCAAACAAATTGAACTTAAAAAACTGACTGGAATCATTCCATAATTGTATTCCTAAAACTAATAAGGCGAGTCCTAAACTCGCTTTAATAAATATTTTTTGGCTTTTTATATGCATCAATGAATTATAAAAGAGTCCAAGCATTATCATTTGTCCTATAAAAAATATATTTACCGCAAACAAATTGCTCATTCTCAGCATATACATCAATTCCATCGAAAATTGCATAACAAATGAAAATGCCAAATAACAAACAAAAAAAACATTAGCTTTTTCCTTTCGGAAAAAGCTAAATGAATAAAGTACAAGATTTATTAATAAAATAAAATAACTTGAGTAAATTAAAAAGTCATCCACTTTTTGTATACTTATTTTCTATTAATATGGCGGGCTTGGACGTACTCCGTCGTAAACCACACTGTCTGCTGCATCGGCCGATTTTGCACCTGCAGCCCCCTGACCTTGTCCGTAAACATCTACGTATTTACCTGTTTCTTTGTTATATTTTGCACCAACAAAAAATAACGTTCTTTCGTTCTGGTCATTGATTCCAACATAAGCACGAACTGCTTCTGTGCCAAGCTCTAAAACTTTTTCTAAACTTTCTCGGGGGATCAAAAAAGCTTTTACTTTGTCTTTGTCTTCAGCAAATGTGGATTCACCATCATATCTCTTTTCCCATTCCTGGGCAGTAGACAATGGAATTTGAATAGGTCCAGGGAAGCCTTCTTCATTCATAGTTTTAAAATTTAAATTTGTTAATAGAATAATTGTTTGTTTATGGTCTCGCTAAACTACCGAATTAATTTTTACTAAAGAAATATTATTTTGTGAAATTATACCGGATAAAACATAATGGCATAAAAAAATCTTTATAAGCTTTTACACTTATAAAGATTTTTGATTTTAGTCTTTTTTATTCTAATTAAAACGGAACGTCACTGTCGTCATCGTCGTCGTTAAGGTTGCTTCCAAAAGCTTCATTTGCCGAAGGCAGGTTTTTAGTAATAAACGGATTATCGTCATGATTCATTTTGGATGGAAGATCATCATAACCTCCGGTAAATTCTTCAAGGTTATCAAACTTACCTAAATGTCCTAAGAATTTTAAACGAATATTCTCTAATCCACCGTTACGGTGTTTGGCTATAATAAACTCTGCCTGACCTGCTGTCGAAGACGCTTCATCATCATCCCATTCTTCAATTTTATAATATTCCGGACGATAAATAAACGATACGATATCGGCATCCTGCTCAATCGCTCCGGATTCACGAAGATCCGAAAGTAACGGACGTTTACTTGAACCACGGGTCTCAACGGCACGCGATAACTGTGAAAGTGCAATTACCGGTACGTTTAACTCTTTTGCCAGGGCTTTTAAGTTTCGGGAAATGGTCGAAATCTCCTGCTCACGGTTTCCTCCTCCTTTACCGCTTCCTCCGGCAGTCATCAGCTGCAAGTAGTCAATAATAATCAGTTTGATTCCGTGCTGAGAAGCCAGACGACGGCATTTGGCTCGTAAATCGAAGATTGACAGCGAAGGCGTATCATCGATAAACAATGGTGCTTTTTCTAAATTTTTCACTTTAGTACTCAGCTGTTCCCATTCGTGTTTTTCGAGTTTTCCGGTTCTTAATTTTTCTGATGACAAACCTGTTTCAGACGAAATAAGCCTGGTTATCAGCTGTACCGAGGCCATCTCAAGAGAGAAAATAGCTACCCCGTGTCCAAACTGAATACTTACGTTTCTGGCCATCGAAAGTACGAAGGCCGTTTTACCCATACCCGGACGTGCTGCAATAATAATCAAATCCGAAGGCTGCCATCCTGAAGTAACTTCATCCAGTTTTTCAAAACCGGTAGCAATACCACTCAAACCTTCTTTTCCGGCAATTTCTTCAATACGTTTTTTTGCCTGCAGTACTAAACTCTGAGCTGTTTCAGAACTACGTTTGATATTTCCCTGTGTTACTTCATACAGTTTTGACTCGGCCTTATCTAACAGATCAAATACGTCTGTAGTTTCATCATACGATTCTTCGATAATTTCAGAAGAAATCCTGATCAGACTTCTCTGAATAAACTTTTGAAGAATGATACGCGAGTGAAATTCGATATGGGCAGAAGAAGCGATTTTCTGCGTAAGCTGAATCAGGTAGAAATCCCCCCCGGCCAGTTCTAACTTTCCGTTTTTCTTCAGCTGAGTTGAAACCGTCAGCAAATCGATTGGCTGTGTTTCGGTAAACAGCTGTAAAATTGCCTCAAAGATATGTTTGTGTGCATCTTTATAAAAAGCATCAGGCTGTAAAATATCAATTACATCATCGACCCCTTTTTTATCAATCATCATCGCACCAAGAACCGCCTCTTCCAGGTCAATAACCTGTGGTGGTAATTTTCCTTTTTCGAGATTAATAATGGTGGTTTTATCTACCTTTACAGGGTTTACATTTTTGAAATTTTCCATATAGCGAAAGTAACAAAATTTAAAAAAAGATTGTTATCGAGTTATAACTATTCTATTGTTTATAAATAAGCTCCGGCTGTTCATAACCAAAAAAAAATCCGAAACCGCAGGGCTTCGGATTTTCAGTCATTTTATGTGAATTTATTCTTTGTACTCGCCCATATTGCTGTATTTGTCCATTCTTTGAGCAATTAAATCGGCTGTTGATAAATCTTTTAATTCGTTGTATCCTTTAGTAATATATTCCGCTACTGTTTTAAAAGTAGTTTCACGGTCATAGTGTGCACCTCCCAGTGGTTCAGGGATTACGTCATCTACTAATTTTTGTTTCTTCATATCAGATGAAGTCAGCTTTAAAGCTTCGGCAGCACGTTCTTTGTACTCCCAGCTTTTCCATAAAATAGAAGAACAGGATTCCGGAGATATTACAGAATACCAGGTATTTTCCAGCATATAAACTCTGTCTCCAACTCCAATTCCTAAAGCTCCTCCAGAAGCACCTTCACCCACAATAATGGTAATAATAGGCACTTGTAAACGAACCATTTCAAAAATGTTTCTTGCAATAGCTTCTCCCTGTCCTCTTTCTTCAGCTTCCAGTCCAGGATAAGCACCCGGAGTATCTACTAAAGTTAAAACCGGAATTCCGAATTTCTCTGCCATTTTCATTAAACGCAGTGCTTTGCGGTACCCTTCCGGATTGGCCATACCAAAATTACGGTATTGACGGGTTTTGGTATTATATCCTTTCTGCTGGCCCACAATCATAAACGACTGACCGTTTACTTTTCCAAGACCTCCAACCATGGCTTTATCATCTTTAAAACCTCTGTCTCCATGAAGCTCTAAGAAAGTATCACCGCAAATAGCTTTGATATAGTCTAACGTATAAGGCCTGTTAGGATGTCTTGACAATTGTACACGCTGCCAGGCAGTAAGGTTTTTATAAATATCCTTCTTAGTCTGCTCTAATTTCTTGTTGATTTCTTTACAGGTTGGCGTAACATCAACATCAGATTCTTTTCCAATTATAACACACTTTTCAAGCTGTTCTTCAAGTTCTTTAATTGGAAGCTCAAAATCTAAATATTCCATGGATTTTTGAATTTTGTTTGTAAATCGAACCGCAAATATAAAAATATTATATCATTGGCGAAGTTAATTGTTATTTAAAGTATAAAAATGCAATTTAAAAATAAGGAAACTATTACAAGTTCTGTTTCTTGTTCTGATAATGCTTAAAAACACCATTAAGGATAACAGTGATAATAATTATGACAGCCCCGATGTAAAATTCAACGCTCATTTTTTCTTTTCCGCCTAATATAAAATAGGCCAGAACAATACCGTAAACCGGCTCTAAATTAGTGGTTAACATAACCGTATAAGGTGTTAACCGCTGCATTACTTTTACAGAAGCCGTAAAGGCGTAAGCGGTGCAGACTGAAGCCAACAGAAGCAGTAAAACCCAGTTATTTAAAGACATCTCAAAGAAATCTGCTGTAAATTTTCCCTGAAACAAAAAATAAATTGTGATAAAGAAAACCCCTGCGCCAAACTCATAAAAGGTAATTACCGACGGTTCATGATCTGAAATTAATTTGCCATTCATCAAAGTAAACAAAACCCCCAGAATAATGGCTGCCAGAGCATAATAAACTCCGGTAAGGTATTTAATCTCAACCTGAAGAATCAATCCCAAACCGGCAATTATAACCAGTCCGAATAAAACTTCATACCAGAGCACTTTTCTTCCATAAAACAAAGGTTCTAATAAAGAAGCAAAAAAGGCCCCTAAAGAAAATATGGAAAGTGTAATCGAAACATTGGAAACATGGATAGCCTTAAAAAAGAAAATCCAGTGCAGTGCGATTAACAATCCGACAAAAATAAGTTTGAAAAATTCTTTTACCGGCACCTTAAAAGACTGTTTCTTAAATACAATAAATGCACCCAGAAAAATCATGGCAAGCAGCATTCTGTACCAGACTAAATTTTCGGCATCAATGGTAATTAAAGCACCCAGAATGGCTGTAAAGCCCCAGATAAAAACAATTAAATGAAGATTTAAGTAACTTTTTAAATTATCGTTTCGCATTGCGTAGTAAGTAAACTGCCAAAATTCCAAAAACAATATTTGGGAACCAGACCGCTAATAAAGGTGAAAAGGTAGATTTTTCGGCAAGAGTACCGAATATTTTATCAAAAAACACAAATGAAAAGGCAATTGCGATTCCAATGGCAAGGTTCATTCCCATACCACCGCGGCGTTTCATTGAAGAAACAGCTACTGCAATAATGGTCAGGATAAAAGCAGAAACCGGAATACTGTATTTTTTATACAATACTACTAAATAGGTATTAATGTTTCCTGAACCTCTTTTTCGTTCTTTTTCAATAAAATCAATCAGCTTGCCTAAAGTGAGTGTTTCGGCTATATAAACGACAGGTGTAAAATCAGCTATTTCAAAATTAAATTTTAATTTTTTCTCGGGCGCCTTCTCGATTACATCGTTTAATTCACCTAAATTTCTTTTTACATAATCATAAAGTATATAGGTTTTGGTTTTAGGATCCCATTTTATTCTACTTGCCGCAATTTTATAAACGAGCTGTCTGCCTTTAAAATGTTCTAATGTAAAATTAAATGCTGTTTTAGATTCTTGATTAAAACTATTCACAAATATTATATCATCATCAACAGTCTGACTGAATACATTTGTATTTTCGCCCATCATGAGCTGTTTCCCATTTCCTTTCAGATAAGTATACCTAAAATTATTATACCCTTCGCTGGCTGCCGGAACTATAAAAAATCCCATCAGCAAAACAAAAATCGAAACAATTGTTGCCCCTATAATATAAGGACGAAGGAAACGGGTAAAGGAAATACCGGAACTTAGAATCGCAATAATCTCTGTATTATTAGCCAGTTTGGATGTAAACCAAATTACGGATAAAAACAGGAATATCGGAAATAAAGAATTGATGAAATAAATCGTAAAATTGTAATAATAGAATGCGATATCCATAAACGGAATCTTGTTTTCGAGCATCTTATTTACTTTTTCAGAAACATCAATCACAATTCCGATTGGCGCAAACAAAAGAAGCATCACAGAAAAAGTTCCGAGATATCGTTTTAAGATGTATTTATCTATTATTGAAAGCATATGTTTTTTTGTTTCAAGTTTTTTAGTTTCAGGTTTCAAGTTAACAGATTTCATTTTCTGAAAAAGCTGAAACTTAAAACTTTTAAACCCTTAAAGTCGCTGGCTCATATTTTTAACCATCATTTCTTTCCATGGCTTAAAATCGCCTGCTAAGATATGTTTTCTGGCTTCACGAACCAACCACATATAAAAACCAAGATTATGAATGGTCGCAATTTGTTTTCCTAAGTACTCATTGGCTGCAAACAAGTGGCGTAAATAGGCTTTTGTATAATAGGTATCAACATACGTATGCCCCATTTCATCAATTGGAGAAAAATCGGCCTCCCATTTTTTATTTTTGATATTGATGGTTCCGTTTGCTGTAAACAGCATTCCGTTTCTTGCATTACGGGTTGGCATCACGCAATCAAACATATCGATACCCAACGCAATATTTTCTAATATATTTATAGGAGTACCAACTCCCATTAAGTAACGCGGTTTATCTTCCGGAAGAATTTCACAAACCACCTCGGTCATTGCGTACATTTCTTCTGCAGGCTCTCCAACTGACAATCCGCCAATGGCATTTCCCTGCTGACCGGAATTAGCAATATACTCCGCTGACTGGCGGCGTAAATCTTTATAAGTACTTCCCTGAACAATTGGAAAAAACGTTTGTTCGTAACCGTATTTATAGGGTACTTTTTCTAAATGGTTAATACAACGATCTAACCAGCGGTGTGTCATATGCATAGAACGCTGTGCATATCGGTAATCGCAGGGATAAGGCGTACATTCATCAAAGGCCATAATAATATCGGCACCAATGGTACGCTGGATTTCCATTACATTTTCGGGAGTAAAAAAATGATACGAACCGTCAATATGCGATTTAAACTTTACGCCTTCTTCTTTGATTTTTCGGTTTGACGAAAGCGAATATACCTGATACCCGCCGGAGTCTGTTAAAATATTACGATCCCAGTTCATGAATTTATGCAGTCCGCCTGCTTTTTCAAGAATTTCGGTCTGAGGTCGTAAATATAAATGGTACGTATTTCCAAGAATAATATCCGGATTAATATCGTCTTTTAGCTCACGCTGGTGCACTCCTTTTACAGAACCAACCGTACCTACGGGCATAAAAATAGGCGTTTCGATTACGCCGTGATCTGTAGTAATACTGCCCGCTCTTGCTTTAGACTGCGGATCTTTTTGTAATAAATCGAACTTCATTTGTTTCTTTTTTCTCCCGATCGTTCGGGACGGCAAAGATAAATCAATTTGAGTAAAATTTGAGTAGAAAATTTGCCAATTAGATCATAATGAAAATGAAAGTAAAAATTAAAACTGAAAATCACCATTTATGGTGACGTATCGTTCTTAAGTTTCCTGTAATTTTAAAACATTATAACACAACTGCGAAATGAAATTTTATCTCTCCGCTTTTCTAGATTCTTTCATTTTTTCTTACTGCTCATTCACAAAACACCAAAATGACTACCACTATCGAAGAAATAAAATCCAAAGGAAAGAAAAATGCCATTCTGCAGGCAGTTACTTTACTGAAACAAAAACAGCCTTCCATTTGTGTTTCTGATACCGACTTCGATATAAAAGTTTTGACCAATTCAAAAGAAATCATTGTTCTTTTCAGAAGACGTATCCGGTTCATTCCCTTAAAGAGCGGACAGGAAAGTCTAATAAAATATGACATAATAGTAGATCTTATTCAAAATACTATTTCGCCTTTTGATGATCTGACAGAAAGTATTTTTTATGTCCCTTCTGAGTCCGACAGGAAAGCGGTACGTTTTGTACAAAAAAACTTTGGTCCTTTTAGTTCTGATTTTGAGATCACCATTACTGAAGAAGAACAATTCTATTCTGTCTTTTTAGAAAACCAGCATGCCTACGGAATCTACAAAATCAATAAAGTAACCGGTAAACCGGAATCTTCATTAGAAGGATCTTATCTGCCGCAGCCGCAGACAGATATTCCTCTGAATGATCCATTGACAGAACTCCTTCATTAAATGCAAAAACTGCAGCAATCGCATTATCAAAATATAACTCCGGCAGCTTATTTATTTCTTAATTTTAATAGTGCAATAAAAATGACATTAACCGTCAGATTAAAATTTAGAAATAATGATACATTCAGAAGATAAAAATACCGCTAAAGAAGATCAGATTGAAAAAAATCTTGAAAACTTACAATATCCTGCCAGTGAGGACATTTACAATCAGGACGATAAATTAGAGGATATAGATCCCGAAAATATTTCTACGGAAAGAAGCATAAACCATACTAATCGTGAGCAGAAACCCAAACCTGACACATTAGGGAACAATCTGGATGTACCGGGATCAGAATTAGATGACGAACAGGAAGAAATTGGCTCCGAAGACGAAGAAAACAATTACTACAGTGAAGGCGACAACGACTAGATCATTCAAATTCAAAACATTCAATTCAACAAAAAGCCTTTTACGGGCTTTTTTCTTTTATATATTTCGCTTTAAAACCCTCAATTGACCCGTCTCATTCAGGAAATCTAAAACAATTTGGTATTTTTTTTAAGATTAATAAAAAAAGGAATACAATTTAACAATTACGGCAAACTAAAGCAGAAAATCATTTGTCAGCCCACAAAATAAAAAGTATTTTTGCTCCAGTTTAAATTTTATATAGAAAATGAAGCCTAACACACAACAATTAAGCGATTTAACTATCCAAGTAAGAAGAGATATTCTTAGAATGGTACATGCTGTCAACTCTGGTCATCCAGGTGGATCATTAGGTTGTACTGAATTTTTGGTAACCTTATACCAAAACATTATGGAACGTAAAGAAGGTTTTGATATGGACGGAATCGGAGAAGATCTTTTCTTCCTTTCAAATGGTCACATTTCACCTGTATTTTATAGTGTTTTAGCCCGAAGCGGTTATTTCCCGGTTTCAGAACTGGCTACTTTCAGACTATTAAATTCTCGTTTACAAGGACACCCTACCACTCACGAAGGTTTGCCAGGAGTACGTATAGCTTCGGGATCTTTAGGACAGGGGTTATCTGTTGCTCTTGGTGCTGCACAGGCAAAAAAATTAAATAACGACAATCATTTAATTTATACTCTACACGGAGACGGAGAATTACAGGAAGGTCAGAACTGGGAAGCTATCATGTATGCTTCTGCTAAAAAAGTAGACAACCTTATTGCCACTATCGACGTAAACGGGAAACAGATTGACGGAACTACTGATGAAGTGCTTGCGATGGGAAGCCTTCGTGCTAAATTTGAAGCTTTTGACTGGGATGTTCTTGAAATTAAAGAAGGAAACAGCCTTGATGCTATCATTGCCGGTTTAAACGAAGCCAAATCTAAAACCGGAAAAGGAAAACCAGTTTGTATTTTGCTATACACTGAAATGGGTAACGGAGTTGACTTTATGATGCATACTCACGCATGGCACGGAAAAGCCCCTAACAATGACCAGTTAGCAAATGCATTAGCTCAAAACATCTCAACTTTAGCAGATTATTAAAAAAATGTTCCGTCTCAGAAGACTGTTTTCAGTTTAGAAAACCAGATCTGCCGGAGACCTGACATCTCAAAAGAAAAACAATGAAAAAATACGAAAATACAGGAAGCAAAGATACTCGTTCCGGTTTTGGAGCGGGAATGACTGAACTAGGTCAGAAAAACGAAAATGTAGTAGCCTTATGTGCCGATTTAATTGGATCATTAAAATTTGATGATTTCAAAAAAAATCACCCTGAGCGTTTTTTCCAGATTGGAATTGCTGAGGCAAACATGATTGGTATTGCTGCTGGTTTAACTATTGGAGGGAAAATTCCGTTTACAGGAACTTTCGCCAACTTCTCTACAGGAAGAGTTTACGACCAGATTCGTCAGTCTGTTGCTTACTCTGACAAAAATGTAAAAATCTGCGCTTCTCACGCTGGTTTAACACTGGGAGAAGACGGAGCAACACACCAGATTTTAGAAGATATCGGATTAATGAAGATGTTACCTGGAATGACGGTAATCAACACTTGCGATTACAACCAGACCAAAGCGGCTACTATTGCATTAGCAGATCACCACGGACCGGCTTATTTACGTTTCGGACGTCCGGTTGTTCCTAACTTTACTCCTGCAGACGAACCGTTTGTAATTGGAAAAGCCATCTTATTAAATGAAGGAACTGATGTTACTATTATCGCAACAGGACATTTAGTATGGGAAGCCCTTATTGCTGCCGAAACTTTAGAAGCCAAAGGAATTTCTGCCGAAGTAATCAATATTCATACTATTAAGCCACTTGACGAAGAAGCAATTCTTAAATCAATTGCCAAAACAAAATGTGTGGTAACTGCAGAAGAGCACAATTTCCTTGGAGGTCTTGGAGAAAGCGTTTCAAGAGTACTGGCTTTAAACCATCCTGCACCACAAGAGTTTGTTGCTGTAAAAGACAGCTTTGGTGAATCAGGAACTCCAGAACAATTAATGGAGAAATACCAGCTAAACAATCAGGCTATTGTGGCTGCTGCCGAAAAAGTAATCAAAAGAAAATAATCAACTTTTTTTTCAAGCATAAAAAAACCTCGAATTACTTCGAGGTTTTTTTTTATATCTGAACAAAACTTATCTTATAGTTTTTGATAAGGATAGGTTTTATCTAAATGAATTCTTTTTCTTCCTGCCGCTGTATAATCCTCTTCCAAAAATGATCTTGGATTATTAATCGACTCTTGCTCCTTATCATTTTTAAGAGGTCCTGTCGGTCTTCTTGGAATCCCTCTTGGTTCGGTTTCATCTGTATTTGGCGTATCAGGATTGTCTAAAGTAGCTTCCCATGGATAATACAATCTGGCTCCTAAATTAACTCCATTTACCCATCCAATCTGATCTGCTGGCTTTGTAATTTCGTAATAGGTAGCAAAACCATCACCATCATCATCACTATCAAGAAAATCAGGAATTCCATCCCCGTCAGTATCGTCCGGATTTACAGGACTGTTTGGATACAAGGTTGTGTTTCTGTAATCACGTACATAACCATCTCCATTTAAATCTTCATACATATCCAAAATACCATCACCGGTAACCACAGCAGATCCGCTCACTATACCATACTCATGGTCCAGTCTTCTTACATCATATAGTTTAATACTAAAAATAAGCGGTGCATAAGACGGTATGACTCCCTGACCACCTGCATAATATCCTAATCCGGAAGGGACAAATAATACCCCGGCTCCAAAATTTTCATATTTCACACTTCCATCTCCCTGAGGTGTAGAGGTTCCGCTTTTAAACTGAGGATAAATTTCACTCCATCCAAAAATGGTATTATACAAATCTATAGTCGTCTGAGGAAACTTAACTTCTTCAAAAAAAGTGGTTTTTAAATAGGCCGCTTCTGTATCTGTTTTCTCTACTTTTGTCAGATACTCTCCTTTATAACTTGTTAAAACACCATCTGTATTCATAGGAGAAACTCCTGTTCCTTCTCTTAGAACCAGATAATACATTTTGTAAACAATCCCGTGCAGGTCAATATCTCTTCTTATAAGCTTTGGAAATGACGCACTATTTAAATACGACATAATAGAAGGCTGTGCTGCAGCATCTGTAATTTTGGTAAATGTAACATCCTGATCAGTCTGCTCACCCGGCTTATCTACAACTGTTAAATAGTAACTATTTAAATATTCTTCAATAAGAGCATTATCAGCATTGTATTGCTCCTGATAATCACGCAAAGGAACTGTCTCAGTATCATCATCACTTTTACTACAAGACACTATAGCAAGACCTGCAAGCAATAAAACAAAATAATATTTAAATTTATTCATTATTGTTAATTTTTTAGGTGCGCAAGATACAATATTGATTTATTTTTGTAAAGAATTTAACTTGGATTTTAGAAAAATTATGAGAATAGATAAATACTTATGGTGCGTGCGTTATTACAAGACACGAAACATGGTAACTGAAGCCTGCAAAAAAAACCAGGTTACTGTAAATGGGCAGATTGCAAAACCATCCAAAGAGGTTTATCCTACTGACCGTATTACCTTTAGAAAAGATCAGATTACACAAATTATAACGGTACTCGATATTCCACAAAACCGTGTTGGAGCCAAGCTGGTTGATATTTACAGAAAAGACGAAACACCGCCTGAAGCTTTTGAACATCTGGAAATGCTGAAACTTTCAAAAGAACACTATCGAAGAAGCGGAACAGGAAGACCGACTAAAAAGGACAGAAGGGATATTGACGATTACGGCAGTGACTTTATTGACGATGAAGAAGAAGAGGATATTTAATTTTTAAATTTCAAATTCCAAATTCCAAATTCCAAACTCCAAATTCCAAATCTCAAATTCCTGTATTGATAACTCTATATAATACTTCATTTTCAAATGCCGGGGTTAACCCGCTTAAAACTGAAAAACTAAAAAAACTAAAAAACGGTAACCTCAACATTAAATCAAAATTTTGATACACCTTATATTTAGGTAAAAATATTTCGTTCGTACAGCTATTTCTTTTATTGAATTTTGGAATTTGGAATTTGGAATTTGAGATTTAAAATTCTAACTATTGGTATTTAAAATTTGTATTTTAGCAAAAAAATAAATCATGAGCAAAAACATCATCTTAACGAATCAGGAAATAGAACACAAAATAAAACGTATCGCTTATCAAATATACGAGACATTTGTTGATGAAGAAGAAGTTGTAATTGCCGGAATCGCTTCTAACGGTTCTGTTTTTGCCCAAAAAATTGCTTCGGTGCTTCGTGAGATTTCTACCCTAAAGGTTTCTCTTTGCGAAGTAACAGTAGACAAACAAAATCCTCAGCTGCCAATTCAGACTTCATTAACAGCTTCTGAATATGCCAACAAAGGACTTGTTTTGGTCGATGACGTATTAAATTCGGGGACCACCTTAATTTATGCCGTTCGTCATTTTCTGGATGTTCCGCTAAAAAAATTCAAAACGGCTGTATTAGTAGACCGAAATCATAAAAAATACCCTGTAAAAGCAGATTTTAAAGGCATTTCTTTATCTACTTCATTACTGGAACACGTTCAGGTTATTTTTGACGAAAATGGGGACAGCTATGCTTTTTTAAGCTAGGATCCCCAAAATATCCTGAACCGTTTCGTCGACAGTCTTATTGTCGACTATTACTTTATGCCGGGCGTGGTTGTAATAAAAACTTCTGTCGAACAAATGCTTTGCGATAAATTCCTTCATTTCCTCTTCGTCCATATTAGCAATTAAAGGACGTTTACTTTTATTATGCACCAGCCTGCCGTATAAAGTCTCTATAGAAGCTTTTAAATATACAGAAGTAATATCTTCTCTTTGCAGCAATAAATGATTATTGGCATAACAGGGAGTTCCTCCTCCTAAACCTATAATAGTATCTTCCGACGACTGTAATAATTCGAGAAACATTTCGTGTTCTAATTTTCGAAAATAGATCTCTCCGTGCTGTTCGAAAATCTCTTTAACAGATAAATTTGCTTTTTTTTCAATATAAACGTCCAAATCGAGAAAAGGAACATTTGTAATTTTTGACAGATTTTGGGCAATTGTCGACTTTCCGCATCCCATATAACCAAGTAACACTATTTTTTTCATATTAATAAAACCTTATAAACTAAGACGTTGTAAATTTTTCTAAAAAAAAGACAAATTTATAATAAAAATGCTTGGAAACTTCGAAAAAAACTCCTTATATTTGCACCCGCATTCAAGAAACGAATATGACTCGATAGCTCAGTCGGTAGAGCACATCACTTTTAATGATGGGGTCCTGGGTTCGAGCCCCAGTCGGGTCACAAAAATTGTGATTAACAAAATAAGTTTCTTGAAAGCAATGACTCGATAGCTCAGTCGGTAGAGCACATCACTTTTAATGATGGGGTCCTGGG